>JBCCLG010000402.1:0-5560 GCA_039027015.1 Acidobacteriota bacterium
GCCAGCGGCCCCCTTCTGGTGACGGTCGGCACGCTCTCGGAGCGCAAGGGGCAGGATCTGGTGATCCAGGCGCTCCCCGAGATCCGCCGCCAAATTCCCGAGGTGCGCTACGCGGCCATCGGCATGGACCACGCCTCGGGCGCGCTCACCGCCCTGGCCCGGGCCGTGGGCGTCGAGGACCTGGTGCACTTCCCGGGCCGCCTGTCCGCCGAGGAGGTGAGGGCCTTTCTCGGCACGGCCGATCTCTTCGTGCTGCCCAGCCGCCGGACCGCCGGGGGCGACGTCGAGGGCTTCGGCATCGCCGTGGTCGAGGCCGCTTTATGCGGCACGCCGGCGGTGGTGAGCAGCGGCAGCGGCCTGGTGGAGGCGATTCGCGACGGCGAAACCGGCCTGGCCGTGGAGCCCGAGAGCCCGGCGGCCCTCGCCCGCGCGATCACCGAGCTTCTGAGCGACGACGCTCGACGGCGGGCGATGGCCTCAAGAGCCCAGGAGCGCGCCCGCTCCGAGCAGACCTGGGAGCGGCGCGGCGGTCAATACTTCCGAGCTCTGGAAGAGCTGGTGGGCGGATGACTTCAAGAAATCGAGCTGCTAGCGTCCCCGGGATGCAGAAAACCCCCGACGGCGACTCGGCCGGTCGCCTCTACGCCGTCTGCAAGCTGTGCGGCGCTGGCGATCTCGAGCGGCATCGCGCGCATCCGGACCTCGTGCGGTGCGCGCGATGCGGCCTGGTCTTCGCCGCCACCCGCCACCGCGAGAGCGACTTGGCCGCGGTCTATCAGGAGCTCTATTCGAGGGCCGGCGCGTACAGCCCCCATCTCCAGGAGCTCGACCGCCTGCGCCGGGGCGAGGAGGTCCCGCTCGGCTGGAATCGGCGCACCCTGATCTCCGAGCTGCGGCGAAGAAAGGTGCGCGACGTCGCCGAGCTGGGAGCCGGCGTCGGCGTGGTCGCCCGCTCCATGGAGCGGGCGCAGGGCATTTCCTACGTGGGCTACGAGCCCGAGACCGAGACCGCCAGGGCGGCGGCGGACGCGGGCCTCGCGGTGCGCGAGGGCGGCTGGCGGCAGATGCTGGAGGCCGAAGGCGCGGAGTCCCAGGACGCGGTGATCGCCTTCGAGGTGCTCGAGCACGTGCAGGAGCTTCGCGAGACCCTCGAGGGCCTGCGCCAGGTTCTGCGGCCCGGCGGCTATCTGGCCTTCAGCGTTCCCAACTTCGACCGCAGGCTCGACTTCGAGCCGCCCGACAGGCTGCACCAGGACCCGCCTCCCATTCACCTCAACTTCTGGAATCCGGCCTCTCTCAAGCGGACCCTCGAGCTCGCGGACTTCGAGCCGGTGACGGTGCGCGTGCGCACCCGGCCGTATTTCGAGCCGCGCCGGGCGCTCGAGCGCGCTCCTCTCTACTGGCGGTGGCTCACCGGCCGCCTTCACGGGCCGACGCTGCTCGCCATAGCGCGCAGGAAGTCCTCCACGCCGCGGTGACGCCGCCGCCTGGAGAAACCGCGGTGGCGCCGCAGTGAGCACCCGGCCGAGCATTCTTCTGACCACGCGGCCCCAGGGCGTGGCCCCTCACTCGGTGCCGATCGCCGACTTCGATCACCGCGTGGCGCGGGAGATCCGGGCCCTCGGCGGCCGCGCGCAGCTGCTCTACACCCGGCGCCTGCCGAACCCCGAGGAGCGGGCCTGGCTCGACCGGCACGATCTGCCGTGGCGCTCCTGGGTGGCGGACCGCCAGCCCTCGGCGCGCGACTTCCCCCGGCTCGTGCGGCTCCTGAAAGAGCTGCGGCCGACGGTCGCCAGCTTTCAATTTTCCGCCGTGAGCTGGGGCCTTCTAGCCTCCCGAATCGCGGGCGTTCGCCATCGCCTGGCCTGGTACCAGACGGCCTACGAGGCGATCCTGCGCGGTCAGCCCGTCGCCCCCTGGCGCCGGCGCCTGCAGCTGGCCGTCGCCCGCGGCTACCGCCGGCTGGCCACCCACCATCTAGCGGTCAGTCGCGACGCCGCCGGCGAGCTGGAGCGGATCTTCAGGGCGCCGGCGAGCCGCATTCACCTCTGCCACCAGGGGATTCCCCTGCCCCTCGAGGGAGCTGACCGAAAGCGCCGACCGGCGACCGTGGTGTGCGTCGCCGGCTTGGGCCCCATGAAGGGCCAGGCGACCCTGATCGACGCCGTCGCGCGCATCCCGAGGGACGACGTCGAGCTGATTTTGGTCGGCCCGGGCGATCCCGAGCCCCTGCGGCGCCGAGCCCTCGCTCTGGGGATTGAGGCCCGCTGCCGATTCACCGGACCACTGTCCAGGGAGCGGGTCTACGAGCACTTCGAGACCTGTACCGTGGCCGCCCTGCCGACCCTCGCGGATTCGGCGCCCAAGGTGGCCCTCGAGGCCATGGCGTGCGGCGCGCCCTTTGCCGGGTCGGCGGTCGGCGGGCTGGTCGACTTCGTCGAGCCGGACGTTTCCGGGATCCTGGTGCCGGCCGAGGACGCAGGGGCGTGGCGTGACGTTCTCGAGTCTCTGCTCGGAGATGCCGACCGCCGCCGGGCCTTGGGCGAGGCTGGCAAGAATCGGGCGAAGCATTTTTTGCTCGCCGAGCGTGGCCGGCGCCTGGCGCGGGAGCTGTGGCGACTCGCCACCGAAGACCGCTTCGAGGGCGCCGCGGCTCCCCTGCCGGGGACTGGCTGACCCGCTCATCCGCCCCTATAGACCAGAAAGCCCGGCTCCCTCGTGCGGGAAGCCGGGCTGAGGTGCTCGCCGCCCAAGGCCGGGAGCCGCCAGGATCAGAAGAGATCGTAGGTCGGGTCGATATTGAGCTGGGAAAGGGTCTTCGCCAGCTCCTCTGAAAGCGCGCGCATCGGAGTGTTGAGGTTGCCCATGACCACCACGGTGACGTCATCCATGACCACGCCATCCTTGACATAGCCCGCCTTGAACCGGCTCACCGCCGAGGCGCCGCCCCGGAGCGCGCCGCCGTGATCGAGCCAGCCGGCGGCGTCGCGGATCCTCCAGCCGAGCCCGTAACCCGGTCCCGGGCCCGGGGTCTCCATGAGCGCGATGCCGGCATCGCTGAGGATGCGCCGCCCCGGATCGGACGCCAAATCCATGCTCATCATGACGCGCAGGTAATCGCCGGCGCTCGAGGTCAGATAGCCGCTGGCTTCGCGGAAGTTGAACGGAACGGGGCAGTCGCAGTTCACCACGTCCGGGGGATCGTTGTTGTATTTATTGTTGTCCCAGTGGGGCTCTGAGTCGCTGTAGTGGTGCTCCCAGACTCGGCCCATATCGAGACCCAGCGGGTAGAGGACGGTGGTCCGCAGCATGGTCATGAACGGGATGCCCGACTCCTCCTCGAGCACCAGGCCGGCGAGGGCGGCGCCATGGTTGGAGTAGTTATTGTCGGTGCCGGGGGCGAAGAGTTTGCGCCCGGAGCTCAAGGCGTACTCATGGAGAAGCTCCATCCCGAGGTTGCTGTCCAGGGGATCCGTCGCCAGGCTGCCGGTAGCTCTGACGGTCGCGCCGGCGAGCCAGAACGCGCTCTCGAAGCCAGCGCTATGGTTGAGCAGATGGCGCGGCGTGATCAGTCCGGACCAGTACAGCCAAGGCTCGACGTTGATTTGCGGCGGCAGCGCGGTGCTGTAGGGGGCCAGATGGTGATCGAGATACCGACTCGTTCCCTTGGAGACCGTCTCGTTGCTGTAGAAGGTGTAGACCTTGTCGTTCTTCGAGATGGCGATCGAGCGGATGGTGTAGGGGCTCTGGCCGACGGGCATGAAGTAATCCTTCACGTCGTTGTAGGCGCCCAGGTTGAGGTAGGTGCCCACGGTTCTGGTGCCGTCCTCCCACCAGGCGTAGACCTTGCCCGCCGGGTTCGACAGACCGATACCCACGAGGTAGTCGATCTGCTGACCCTCCGGCAGCGTGAAGTCCGTGACGAAGCCGGCGCCCAGGTTGTCGTGGGTGCCGTAGCTCACGGTTTCATCCTTGTACCAGGCGAAAACGTAGTCGCCCGGCATCGAGGCGATGCCCGCGATGTCCTGAGGCTCCTTGCCGGCCGGCAGGATGTAGGTCTGCGGAGCGGAGTGGGCGTCGAGATCCGAGGTGGTTCCGACGCTGAACTCCCCGCTGTCGTAGTAGGTGAAAACGCGGTCGTTTTCTTTGGAGATCATCGTCGCCACCACCGGCGTTTGGCGCAGCCAGCCTTCGCTCATGGCGGAGTAGAAGCCGCTGTAGTCGAAGGCTGAGAAAACCGAATTCGAGCCGTAGACGCTGCGGTCTAGAAGGCCGGGATCCGCGTCCTCGCTATATTTGACCAGGGTCAGCGCGTTGAGCACTTTCGACAGGCTGGCCATCCGGGTGCGGTGGTAGTAGTACATCGGATGACCGTTTTCCTTATCGCGCAGTCCGTAGGACTTATTCATCACCATCCTGCCGTCTACCGAGGCCGCGACGGTCATGCCGGGAATGGCTTTCTCTGCCATGAAATCGGTGATGATGCTCTCGACCGCGGCGTCAACGGTGGGCTCGGCAGAGCCGCGGAGCTGGGCGGCGGCGGGGGCGGAGAATCCCGCGGAGAGCGCCAGGCTGCCGAGCAGGGCCAGGCTCCAGGAGCGGACGCGGGCGGAAGGGCGGCTGTTCAGGGGGCTGAGGTTGTTCAGAGTATTTTTCATGGCGTACGGCCTCCGGTGGAAAGGCTCTCGGGTGAGCGGTCTTGATGGGTGACTCGGACGACGATCGCGAGGCTTTTTCAGGGCCGTTCTCGCCGAACATCCCAAGATCGCAAGAGCCGATTGAAGCCCCTCATCTTTTCTGCGAAATCTTTGAAGAGAGGGCGCGCGTGCTAGCCTGCGTACTCGCGGGCAGTCCCGGCGGTACCGCCCCCAATCCACCCTCTGCGTCATGGACTCTCAGGCCACAGGCCCCCGCCGCTCCGAGCTGCCGAGACTCTGCCTGGTCGGCCCTCACCTGGGTCGCCACGCCGGCTGGGTGACCACCCAGAGCGAGGTCGTCGCCGAGCTTTTTGAGCGCTCCGGCCATCCGGTGCTGATGACCTCGTCCCAGCGCTCGCCCGTTCTGCGGCCGCTCGCCATGGCGCGCGATCTGGTGCGCTGGCGCGGCCGCTACGACGCGGTGATCCTCTCGATCTACGGCGGCCGGGCCTTCTACGCCGCCGAGCTCGCCAGCCGCGCGGCGGCGGCGCCTCAGGTTCACGTGCTGCACGGCGGCCTGCTGCCCGAGCTGGCGGCGTCGAGGCCGTCCTGGGTGCGGCGCACCCTGGGCCGCGCGAGCGCCGTGGTAGCGCCTTCTCCCTTCTTGGCCCGCACCGCACGGGACCTCGGGCTCGAGGCCCGGGTGATTCCCAACGTGCTCGACCTCGAGGGTGCCCCGTTCCGCCACCGCGAGCGCTTGGGCGAGCCTCTCGAGATCCTCTGGGTGCGCACCTTTCACGACCTCTACAGGCCCGAGCTCGCCGTCGAGGTTCTAGCGCGCCTAGTGCGCCGGGGTACCGCGGCGCGCCTCACCCTGGCCGGTCAGGACAAGGGCCGCGAGGCGGCGTGCCGCGAGCTGGCGC
>JBCCLG010000403.1:0-5532 GCA_039027015.1 Acidobacteriota bacterium
CGCCTCGAGGCGCCCGAAGCCTCGGGCGGCGACTCCTCCAGCGCGGGCGCGGAACCCCCGGGCGCCACGAGGCCGGCCGAGAGCGGGACCCCGGGAGCCGCCGCGGCCCCGCCGCCCCGGCGGCAGGAGAGCGCTCCGCGCGAGGAGCGGGCGCGGCCGGCGGTCAGGCCGTCGGACCCGCCGCCACCTCCGCCGCCGCGCGCGTCACGCTCTTCGCGCGGCGGAGCCCTCGCTACCCTCGAGCGTCTGGACGTCCGAGCGGCGGGCGGAGGAGTCGAGGTCGTGGTCACCACCAGCGCGCCGGTCGCCGCCCACGACCACTTCCGGCTCGAGGGCGCCAAGCCCAGGATCGTCGTGCGGCTCTACGGCGTGCGGCGCTTCAACGGCCTCAACGAATCGGTCGATCGGGCCGGCGTGAGCGCAGCCCGGGTCGGCTGGCAGAGAGACTCAGGAGCCGGCCCCCAGGCCCATGTGGTGCTCGATCTTTCGGACCCCCGCGCCGAGGTCGCCTCAACCCGCGTTGACGGCCGAAAGCTGATCATTCGCGTCGAAGCGCCCTCCTGACGCGCGCGCGGGCCTCAAACGCACGAAGGCCCGCGTTCGGAAATCTCGAACGCGGGCCTTGCTGTCGCGCCCTCTCTGCAGCGCCCCCTCTGCAGCGCCCTCTCTGCAGCGCAGAAGTGGAGCGGTCGGGGAGGAGTCGCCGGCTAGCCCGAGGCCGCCGCGGTGGCGGCGCCGGCGGCGAACTCCAGCTCCTGCTCGGCGGTCTCGGGCACCCGAGTAGCCTCGCCCCGCAGCACTTCCTCGATGTGCTGCAGACCCCAATCGAGGTCCTCGCGGCTGATCACCAGGGGCGGCGCGATTCGGATCACGTTGTCGTGGGTCTCTTTGCACAGCACGCCGCGGTGCTCGAGGGCCTCGCAGAAGGGGCGCGCTCCGCCCGCCTCATCGTGCAGCTCGACGCCGATCCACAGCCCCTTGCCGCGCACCTCTTTGACCGTGGAAGTCTCGGTCTCGAGCTTCTTCAGGCGGTTGATGGCGTAGGTACCCAGCTCGTCGGAGCGCTCGATCAGCTTGTCATCGACCAGGATCTTGAGCGCCTCCATGGCGATGATGGCGGCCACCGGGTTGCCGCCGTAGGTCGAGCCGTGATCGCCGGGCTTGAAGACGTCCATGACCTCGTCGTCGGCGAGAATCGCCGACACCGGGTAGAAGCCGCCGGAAAGGGCCTTGCCGATGATCACGATGTCGGGCCGAATCTCATCGTGCTCGTAGGCGAACATCCGTCCGGTGCGGCCGAGGCCGCTCTGGATTTCGTCGCAGATCAGCAGCGTGTTGTGCTTGTCGCACAGCGCGCGCAAATCGGCGAGGAAACCGTCGGGCGGAATGATGATGCCGGCCTCGCCCTGGATCGGCTCGATCAGCATGGCCGCCACGTTGGGGTGCATGGCCTTCTCGATCGCCTCGATGTTGCCGTAGGGCACGCAGCGGAAGCCCGGGGTGAAGGGTCCGAAGCCCTGCTTATACTGCTCTTCCGACGAGAAGCCCACGATGGTGGTGGTGCGGCCGTGGAAGTTGTTGTCGAAAACAAAGATCTCGGCCTCGCCGTCGGGCACGCCCTTTTTGGTGTAGGCCCACTTTCGCGCCGCCTTGATCGCGGTTTCCACGGCCTCGGCGCCGGTGTTCATGGGCAGGCACTTCTCGAAGCCGGTGAGCTCCGTGATGAACTTGTAGAACGGGCCGAGCAGATCGTTGCGGAAGGCGCGCGAGGTGAGGGTCAGACGCGGGATCTGCTCGCGCATGGTCTCGACGAGCTTGGGGTGGCAGTGACCCTGGTTGACCGCCGAATACGCGGCGAGCATGTCGAGGAAGCGACGACCCTCTACATCCCAGACCCAGCAGCCTTCGGCGCGGGAGATGACGACGTCGAGCGGATGGTAGTTGTGAGCGCCGAAGGAGTCTTCCAGCGCGATGAGATCGTGGCTTTTCATAAGGATCGTTTCTCCTGTTGGTGAAGGCCCGCAGAGCGCGTTGGCGAGGGCGACCTGCGATCGAGCCCGACGTGGGCTCCCAGGGGAAGAGAAAAAATCGGAGGGTGCGAAGGGGCGGCTGAGGTGGCTGCGCTCTACGTCTGTCGAGCCCTCGAGGCCTCGTCGCTTGACTGCAACCAAGAAGTATCACAAGGAGACCGGAATTGGAATGACATGGACTCCTAGAGGGGCTCTCGAGGCTGCATCCACCGGCGGGTCGAGGCGAAGGCTCATGCGAGAGCACCCGAGACCTTGCCATCTCCAAGGCGAGCGGTATACGGTGTTTTCACTCTTTACTTCCTATGGCTTCCACTTTCGAACGTACCCTGGAACTCTCGGCGAGTCCCGCCCAGGTTTTCGCCTGGCATAGCCGCCGAGCCGCCTTTGAGCGGCTCGTGCCGCCGTGGCTCCCGATCTCGATTCTCGACCGGCCCGAGGCCCTGGTCGACGACAGCCGCCTCTCCTTCGAGGTCCGGCAAGGCGGCATCGGCCTGCGATGGGTCGCGAGGCACGAGAACGTGGTGCCGGGAGAAGGCTTCGTCGACGTGCAGGAAAAGGGACCCTTTGCGCTGTGGCGGCACGAGCATCTGATGGAGCCCGCAGGCTCCGGCGGCAGCCTGCTGCGCGACCGAATTCGCTACCGCCTGCCCTTAGCGCCCCTCTCGAAGTGGGTCGCCGGTCCGAAGATTCGCGCGGATCTCGAGGCCATGTTCGCCTACCGACATCACGTGACCTGGCACGACCTCGAGATGCACCGGCGCATCGGAGCCGCGCCTTCTTCGCTCGCCCTCGTCGCGGGTCGAACGCGGTCTGCGCGCAGGATCGCCGCGACCCTCGAGGCGATTCTCGATACCGGCGGACACAGGGTCGAGAGGATCGAGCCGGAAGCGGACCTTCGCGGCAGCGAACCCTGGGACTGCTGGGTCGACCTCGAGCTCGAGGGCCGAAGCGCGCGTGTGGCGGGCTGCCCGTCTCGCGCCGTGGTCACTGCCTTCGGCAGCGCCGAACCGCCGGCTGAAAGGCGCGCGGTCCACCTGCACCTCGCGCCGCTCCACCCGGCGCCCCGCCCCCTTTACAGGCGCCTCCAGGGCCCCAGCGAAGGCCCCTGGGTGAGCGTTGACGACGCCGCCTCGGCGCTCGCCTGCGCAGCGCTGAGCGAAACCCTCGAAGGAACCCTCGAGGTGTCGGCGACGGCCGCCAAGGCGTCGCCGGGACGCCAGGCCCTGCGCTCGGCGGGATTCCGACTGCGACACACCGACTGGCAGCAGACCTGCCGACGCTATGAAGGACAGGAGCGAGAGGCGTGGGGAGAGTCGGCGCAGGTCAGCGCCGGGCGCCGCACCCTCGTCGCTCTCGAGGAGGAAAGGTGATGCTGAACGCGTTTTTCTGGGCCGCGGGCGCGGTTCTGACCCTGATGACCCTGGTTTGGGCGATCAGCCTGCAGAAGCGCGATGCCAGCATCGTCGATATCGTCTGGGGCCCAGCCTTCGTGCTCGCGGCGTGGGTCTATCAGTGGAAGCTCCCGGCGGGCGACGGCCCGTGGCGCTTGGTACCCCTCGCCTTCGTGACGATCTGGGGCCTGCGCCTGGCGGCGCACATCGCGTCGCGCCACAGCGGCGAAGATCGGCGCTATGTTGAGATGCGGCGCAAGCGCCCCGACAGCTTCACCTCCTGGAGCCTCTACGGCATCTTCTGGTTCCAGGGCGCGCTGGCGAGCGTTATTTCGCTGCCCCTTCTCTTCGCTCTGTGCGCCCCGAGGCCGCAGCACTTCACAGTCCTCGACGCCGTCGCCATCGCGGTTTTTCTGATCGGGTTTACCTTCGAGGCGCTCGGCGACTGGCAGCTGACCCGCTTCAAGGCAGACCCTTCGAATCGAGGACGAGTTCTGGATACGGGGCTGTGGCGCTACACACGCCACCCCAACTACTTCGGCGACGCGGCGGTGTGGTGGAGCTTCGGTCTCTTCGCCTCGGTCACCGAAGGGGGGCTCTACACCTGGCCGTCGGTCCTGCTGATGACGTTTTTCCTCCTGAAGGTCTCGGGCGTCGCCCTGCTCGAGAAGGACATCTCCGAGCGGAGGCCGGCCTACCGGGACTACATCGAGCGCACGCCGGCCTTTATCCCTTGGTTTCCCAAGAAAAAGGCGGGAGCCCAGCCGTGAAAGCCGAGGCGCCCTCGTGAAAACCGTTGCGGTGGTCGGCAGCGGGGTCTCGGGGCTCGTCGCGGCCTGGCTCCTGCAGCGCCGCTATGAGGTCGAAATTTTCGAGGCTGACGCCCACGTCGGCGGGCACGTCTACACCGTGTCGCGCGAGCGGCCGGGGCGCGGCCCCGCCGCCTGGCCGGGCGAGGCGGGCCGCATCGGCTCGAGCGATCCCGCCAACGACTCGGTGGATATGGGCTTCATAGTGCACAACGAGCGCACCTATCCGCTCTTCTGCCGCCTGATGCGCGAGCTGGGCGTGGCCACCGAAGACAGCGACATGGGCTTTAGCGTGCGCAGCGACTCGAGCGCCCTCGAGTACAACGGTTCGGACTTAGGCCGCCTTTTCGCCCAGCGCCGAAATCTGGTGCGGCCGTCCTTCTACTCGATGATCCGCGGCATCCTGCGCTTCCACAAGGCGGCCCGGAAGCTTGCCCGAGAAGGCGGCGAACGGCCCGACGGGCTGACGATCGGGGAGTTTTTGCGGCGGGAGCGCTTCTCGAAGCCCTTCATAGAGCACTATCTGCTGCCCATGACCGCCGCCATTTGGTCGACGCCGCCGCGCGACATGCTCGATTTTCCGGCGTCGACGCTGGCGAGATTCCTCGACAACCACGGCATGCTCACCGTCGACGACCGACCCCAGTGGCGGGTGATCACCGGCGGCTCCAGGCGCTATGTGGAGCGGCTGCTGGCGGGTTTTCGAGGCGCCGTGCACGCGAATTCCCCCGTCCATGCGATCCGCCGACCGGCGCAGGATCGGGTGGAGCTGGCGCTTCCGGGAAGCGGCTGGAGGAGCTTTGACGCCGTGGTTCTCGCGTCTCACAGCGACCAATCCCTGCGGCTGCTCGAGGACCCCACCCGGGCGGAGCGAGAGGTTCTGGGCGCCATTCCGTACCGCGAGAACGGCGTCACCCTGCATCAGGACCCCGGGCTCATGCCCCGCAGGCGCAGGGCCTGGGCGAGCTGGAATTACCACCTCGAAGCGAACGAAGAGGCTCCCCGGCTGACCTATTGGATGAATTTGCTGCAGAACTTCAAGAGCCCCGAGCCCTACCTCGTGACCCTCAACAGCGATGACCGCCTGGACCCGGCGGCCGTGCGCCACCGCTGCACCATGGCGCACCCTCAATTCGGTGCCGGCAGCGACGCCGCCAAGGCGCGCTGGCCCGAAATCAGCGGTTCCAGAACGCGAACGCTCTACTGCGGCGCCTATTGGGGCAACGGCTTCCACGAGGACGGAGTGCGCAGCGCGGTGCGAGTCGCCCAGGCCCTGGGCGTGGAGTGGGATAGGGCAGGCGA
>JBCCLG010000404.1:0-5529 GCA_039027015.1 Acidobacteriota bacterium
CAGCGCCAGCGCGAGAGCCGGCGGCGCCGCGAGCAGCCACAGCGAGAGGCCGCTGCCGAGACCGCCCCGCGCCGCCTCCAGGGCGAGTATGGGGATCAGCACGGCGTTGGCGAGCAGCAGGGCGAGGTTTTTATGTTCTCTCGAGGCGTTCATGGCGCAAATCCTGGAGGCCGCGGGGCCTCCTAGGCTCTACGAAGTCCTCGCCCTGGGGTTCTCTCCGAAGCCGCCCCCGCGCGCCGGCAGGCGCCCGGCCGCGGGAGCTCGCGCTAGCGGCCCGAAGCCTGAGGCTCGGTCTCCAGCGTGTTGAGGTGCGCCCACGCCTGCTGGAAGCTCAGGCCGCGCAGGCGGTCGAGGTCGAGGCGCTGCAGCTCTTCGCCGAGGGCCGCCGCCAGCGCGCCGCGGCCGCTGGCGCGGTCGGCCTGGGAAAAGCGCTCGGCCAGCCCGCGAGCTTTCTCGACCATCTGCCGGCGGACCCGATGCTGGCCGTTGCCGTCCAGAAGATCGAGGAAGCCGGGCGCCATCAGGTGGAGAAAGTCGGCGGTGTCCTGGCGCAGGCTGCGATCCTGGGCCATGAGATAAACCATGCGCAGGGAGTGGCTGTAGAAGCGCTCGGCGTAGTGCCTGCCGACCCGCGTGGAGTCGAGCAGCTCGTCGCGCACGCGGTAGGCCATCTTGAGAACCTGGGCGTGGCTGAGCTCTCCCGCGGGCTCGGAAACGCCCGTGTCGAGGGCGTTCACCACCGCGCACGGCTTGCAGGAAGCCAGGCCGGTGACGCCGTGGCTCAGGCCGAGGGGCCCGACCTCGGTCAAGGCGCCGCTCACGGGATTCAGCTGGAAGAGCTTGCGATGGCCGGCGACGGTGCTGCCGGGGGTCTTGCCGTCGGCCACCCACAGCCAGCCGCCGATCTGGTTCCAATCCATCCCGCCGTAGCCGCCGAGCTCATCGATCGGCTGCGAGGCCGTGACGTCGGCGTTGGTTTCGTCGAGCTCGTCGAGGTACACGGTGGGGGAGCCGGCGGTGTTCGAGTTGTCGATGGCATAGAGAGTGTTGCTGCCGTTGAAGCTCAGGAAGGAGTAGTCCGAGCCCGCGGGATCGCCGATCACGGTGGCGGCGCCGGTGCCGGTGTTGATGCTGTAGAGAAGGTCATCCTGAACGCCGTAGAGCGTGCCGTCATCGCCGAAGGCCAGGTCGCCCTCGAAGAGATTTCCGATGCCTAGCGGACCTACGAGAGTCGAGGCGCCGGTGGTCATGTTGATGCGGTAGAGGGAGTTGGCCATGGGGCTGCCGCCCAGCGAGCTGACGGCGTAGGCCCAGGTATTGGTGGGGTCAACGGCCAGGCCGATCACGTGGCCGAGGCCCGTGGGCCGAGGGTCGAAAACCGCGCCGGTGCCGGCGTTGACGCTCCACAGGGTCGTCGTGAACCCGAAGGTCGATTCCCAGTCGGTGGCCAGCAGGCAGATCCTGGGCTTATGCACGGGCTTGAAGGGCTTGCAGCTCACGTCGAGCCAGTCGCCGCCGTATTTCTCGGCGCTCAGGCTGCGGTTGACCGTCATGCCGTCATTCGGGCAGCTCGTTTGGTAGAAGCTGTGGGTGTCCGAAGAAGGCAGGCAGCCGCCGGTGCTCGGCGCGTCCGCGCCGCTCGAGAGGAAGAAATCACCGTCGGCGTTCGCCTGCCGGCAATAGAGCAGTCCGGAGCTGGACTCGGCGCACACCGTGGCGCCCGGATCGGCCTTGCCGGCGACGCCCGTCGGGCACGCGGCCGCCGACTGGGCGAGGGCGAGGAGCAGGAAGAGAAAGAGCGGAATCGCCAGTCGAGAAGAGGCGGACGCAAACTGAAAGTTGGTTCGTTTCACGATCACTCCTGGGATGAAGGGTTCATCGTGGGGAGCCGGACGCTCTGCGGCGGCTCCCCGCTCAACCTTGGAGTGCGACGAACGGGCGGCGATCCCATCATCCCCCGGGGATTTTCTGCCCCCGTACCCCGAGCCTGGCAAGGGCTCTGCGCCCTTGCGGTGGCCGGACTCAGAGCCGCCGCCGGCCCCAGAGCCAGCCTGCCTATCGTTCTCCGGGCGGCAGGCTCTGCCGGCGTCAAGGGTCGCCAAGTTGGGGGAGACGGGCCGATCCCAGAGGTCAAGCTCGAGCGGCTTGGGGGCCCCGTGATCCCGAACGTTCGTTTCTCCCGCGTTGAGGCGTGGGTAGAGAGCGCATGCCCGCAACGCACCGCTCACCAGGCGGCGCGACTCCACGGGAAAGATCCAGACCCGCGCTCGGCGGTCGGATCGCTGAATTGCAGATCGACAGGACAGGCAGTGTGCCCCTTGAGCTTGATGAGAATTTCTAGCGGCCCGAATTTCGGGTGCTCGGCGCTCGCCTTCGCGGCCGGCCTCCTGCTCTTTCCCGCCGCCGGGCGGGCCGAAGAGCGCACCTCTCTCGGACTCCTCGAGGCCGTGGAGATCGCCCTTGAGTCAGACCCCAACATCCGCCTGGCCGAAACCCAGGTCGACGCTTCTTTTGCGTCGGTTCTCAGCGCGGAAAGCCTCTTCGACCTCGGCCTGACGGTCGACCTGGACTTCGAGGACTCGACCACCCCGACCAGCGAGACCTCCGAGCGCGTGCGCCGGGTGCTGAGCGAATCGGTGGCCGCGTCGCGCGTCCTGAGAAGCGGCCAGACCCTGCAGACGCGGCTGAGCTTCGATCAGAATCTCTCGGTCTCGGGAGAGCCTGTCTCCACCGGCACCTTCAGCTTCACCGTGCGCCAGCCTCTGCGGCGCGGGTTTCGCGCCGAGGCCGTGACCGCCAGCGAGCGGGCCGCCCGGGGCGATCTCGAGGCCAGCGAGCTGGAGCTGGTGCAGAGCATCGCGCAGCGGCTGCTGGCCGTGGTGAACCGCTATTGGGCGGCGCGCGCCGCCATGCAGGATCTCGAGATCCTGCGCGAGGTCGAGGAGCGTTCCCGCGAGTTCCTGGCCTCCACCCGGCGGCTGGTCGAGGCCAACCTCACGCCGAGCGCCGATCTCCTGCAGCTCGAGGCGGACCTCATCTCGAGGGAAGCGACCCGCGTCGCTGGAGAGAGGAGCCTCTTTCGGGCGCTGCAGGATTTGGGTCAGGAGATCGGCCTCGAGCCCGAAGAAATCATCGACCTCGAGATGCCGGAGGATCCCTTCCCGTCGATCGAGGTCGAGAAGGTGCCCACAAGCGCCCGCGCCTACGTGGCGGAGGCCATAGCCTCGAGGCCGGATCTGGCGGCGGCGCAGCAGCGTCTTCAGTCCGCCGAGCTGCGCCGCCTGGGCGCCGAGGACGCCGTCAAGCCGCTCCTGGACCTGGTTCTAACGCCCTCCTTCACCGGCCTCGTGGAGGGCGACAGGCCGAGCGACGCGCTCCTCGCGATTCGGCGCAACGTGCCGGGCGTCTCCTTCAGCGTCGGCCTCAGCTACTCGTTTCCGCTCGCCAACCGGGCGGCGCGGGGGGCGCTGCTCAGAGCCTCGGTGGCCGCCGAGCAGCAGAGCCTCACCGTCAGGGCCCAGCGCGTTCAGATCGGGGCCGACGTGCCGACGGCGCTCGACGCCGTGCGCGCCAGCGGCCAGCAGCTGAGCAAGCTGGCGGCGGCGGTGGAGCTTTTTGAACAGGTGCTCAGCAACGAAGAGAGGCGTTTACAGGTGGGCAGCTCGACCCTGATCGACGTCTTGAACCAGCGGGATCGCCTGACCTCGGCCCAGCAGCGCCTGGTGTCGGCGCGTCTGGCCCTGGCCCAGGCGCTGGTCTCCCTGAGGTTTGAAACCGGAACCCTGGTCCGAAGGTCCCCGAACGGCGTGCAGACGGTGCGCGTCGAGGATCTGACGACCCTTCCCCTGCGAGGCGAGTGATGGCCAAGAAAGAAATATTTCGCAAGGTGTCCCTCGAGAGGCTGTCGTCTCCCGAACAGCTGGATCAGCTCATGGAGGTCACCAGCCCCAAAGGCTGGATCGCGCTCCTGTCGATTCTCGGGCTGCTCGCGATCGCTCTCTTCTGGGGCTTCTGGGGCAACATCCCGACCAGCGCGGGGGGCCAGGGCATCATCCTGCGCGGCGGCGGCGTCTCGGCGGTGGTTTCCGCCGGCTCGGGCCAGGTCGAAGAGATCCTGGTGCGCGTCGGCCAGGTGGTGCGAAAAGGCCAGGTGGTGGCCCGGGTACGCCAGGAGGGCATCGAGAGGCAGATCACGGATTCCGAGGCGCGCATCGACTCCGTCAAGCGGGAGATCGAGGATCTCGAGCGCTTCATGTCGAGTCAGGAAGAGCTCTCGGAGTCGAACGAAAATCAGCGCCGCGCCAACCTGACCCGGTCGATCGCCACCGCCGAGCGCCAGCTCGAGATCCTGCGCGAGAACCTGGCGGTGCAGAAGGAGCTGCTCGCCGACGGTCTGGTCACCCAGCAAACCGTGCTGTCCAGCGAGCAGGAGGTCAACCGCGTGGGTGACCGCCTGGCGTCGTATCGCCTGGAGCTTTCGGGGCTTGAGCTGACCCGGCTCGAGGGTGAGCAGCAGCTGCAGCAGCAGCGGGACTCTCGCCTCACCTCCCTGCGCGAGCTCGAGCTGGAGCGGCGGGAGCTGCAGGCGCGCCTCGAGGAGCGCGTGCAGGTGCTGGCCAACGAGGACGGGCGGGTGCTCGAGCTGCGGGTCGACCGCGGCGACGTGATCTCGCCGGGCACCCGGGTCTTGACCATGGAGGTGGTGTCCGAAGAGCTGATGGCCGTTCTCTTCGTGCCCGCCGAGATGGGCAAGCAGGTGATCCCGGGCATGGAGGCCCGCGTGACGCCGACCACGGTCAAGCCCGAAGAGCACGGCTTCATCCTCGGGGAGGTGCAGTGGGTGGCCGAGTTTCCCTCCACGTCGAGCGGCATGCGGCGCCTGCTGGGCAATGACGACCTGGTCGGCCAGCTGATGGCCACCGGGCCGCCGATCCAGATCGACGTCAAGCTCGCCGAGGACCCCGCCACCGTGACCGGCTTCAAATGGTCGTCCTCGCGCGGTCCGGACCTCACGATCTCCAGCGGCACGCTGGCGATCGGCGGCGTGATCGTCAAGGCCAACCGGCCGATCGACCTGGTGATCCCCACCGTGCGCCGAAAGCTGGGGGTTTGAGCCGTGAACCTTGAGGAACAAGACGTCGGCCGGCTCTACCGCCTGCGCCGCGCTCTCGCCGGGCGTCTGCTGGGGTGGCTCGAGAAGAGCGGGCTCGGCGCGAGCGACGGACCGCGCATCGGCCGAGTGAAGGCGCTTCTGGCGCGCTGGCAGCTGCCGCAGGCGGTGCGCTCGCCCACCGTGCTGCAGATGGAGGCGCTCGAGTGCGGGGCGGCGGCGCTGGCGATCATCCTGGCGCACTTCGGCCGCTGGGTTCCCCTCGAGAGGCTGCGCGTGGAGTGCGGCGTGTCCCGAGACGGCAGCAAAGCCTCGAACGTGCTCAAGGCCGGGCGGCGCTTCGGGCTGATCGGCTCCGGCTTCAAATGCGAGCCCGAGCGCCTGCGGCAGATTCCGCCGCCGATGATCATCCACTGGAA
>JBCCLG010000405.1:0-5521 GCA_039027015.1 Acidobacteriota bacterium
CATCGAGTATCAGGTCGGCACCCCGGGCAGCCTCACCAGCCCGCCGGCCCAGCCCTTTGAGGCGCAGATGATCCGTCAGGCGGGCGGCGGCTGGTTTGGCAACAAGACCTCCAACACCCTGACCCTGGTGAGCGCCGGCACGCTCGACGCCGACTTTGTGGAGGCCGACCACCCCAGCGTGGTGGTGCCGGGCGAGACCTACACCGTGCGCGTGACCTACCGGAACACCGGCAGCAGAACGTGGATCGCCAGCGGGATCGCTGGAGAAGGCATCGGCCTCGCCCACGCCAACGACAGCGCCGTGGGCAACGATTGGGGAAGCGTCGGCCGACAGAAACTGCCCCACGACGTGCTGCCCAACCAGAACGTGACCTTCGAATTCAGCGTCTTTCCCGACGCCGCGGTCGACCCCACCACCGTCGACTACAGCGCCATGCAGTGGCGGATGCTCGACTCGAAGCTCAACAATCCCAGCGGCATCGGCCGCTTCGGCGAGACCTCCCCGGCCTACGACCCCGCGGTGCGCGACATGCGCTACCGCATCACCACCCAGGGCGATCTTTTCATCCACGACGATCCGAACGCCTCCACCGCTCGCGAATACGTGATGCGCGGCTTCAACTACCTGCCGTTCTACGACTTCGACGGGGCCGCTCCGCTGGCCATCTCGGCGCAGAACAACGCCTGGACCCGCTATAGCGAAGAGGTCACGGAGCGCGAGTTTCGCGAGATGGCGGCCCTCGGCGCCAACACCGTGCGCTTCTGGGCGCCCAATGAGTACCTCGGCAACAACCCCGGCACCTCGGTGACCCAAACGGAGGCCTGCACGCGCCTTGACCACGCCCTCGACTCGGCCTACCGCAACGGCCTGCGGGTGGTGCTCTCGCTGCCGGTCAACCAGCGCCTGATCTTCCAGGAGAACTGCCCGACGGGCAGCACCGAGCTGTGCGATCGCAACATGGGCTCGGTCGCCAAGGTGTCGACCCTCTTTTTTGAGGACGGCTTCCGCACCAGCACCATCGACGGCGGCCTTCAGATTCTTGAGGACTGCAGCGTGCTGCAAAACGCCGACACCAGCTCCAGGCCGCCGAGGCTCTTCGCCCTCGAGTTTTGGCAGGAGCCGAGCGGCGGCGACAACAACGACCGCAGAAACCTCTCCCCGGCGCGCGAGTGGCACGAGTACGTGGTCGACACGCACTGCGTGCCCGACAGCCAAAATCCCAACAAATGCTGCCTGCCGAGCGACCCGACCTGCGACGTGCCGGGCGCCCTCGCCGACGCCTTCGGCAGCTCCGTGTGGGACTACTCTCAGGCTATCGACTGCGGCAACCCCCAAGGCACCCCGGGCCTCGAGACCTACCTCTGCCCTCCGGACGGCGAGGAGCTGTGCACCGGCGACTCGAGCGCTGCCTGGCGGGAGATGACCGAGGAATACCGCCGCTTCGTCGACGACCGCGCCCACGACGCCTACGCCGACGCCCTGACCGGACTCGACGGGCTGATGGACGATCTCGGCCTGCCGACGGCCGAGCGCCCGATGGTGACCCTGGGCTTTGCCAGCCTCTTTGCCCGCAGCGACTCGGACCACGAGCGGCTGTGCGGAGGCGACGAGGCCGTCGCTCCGCCGCCGGGCTCCAGCGCGCCGCCCAATGCGGGTCGCGGCTACTTCCTGGATCCCCGCTTCGGCGAAGACCTCTTCGACTACGCCAGCATCCACCTCTACCCGTGGAGCGACCTCTCGGTGGACTTCAACGCCGCCACCAGCTCGACGGACCCCGACGTGATCGCGCTCGCCCCCGCCGACCGCTATCACCAGATGCGCTACCTGCTCGACTACGTCCGCACCGACCGGCCGGTAGTCATGGAGGAAACGGGCTATAACACCTGCAACGGCTCCGACTTTGAGGCGATCCGCTCCAACGGCGGCGCGGTTGGAAATCCGAGCGGCTGCGTCACGCCGGACGCCAGGGATCTCGTGCAGGAGGAGGTGTGGCAAAAGGAGGCCGAGAGCCTCGCCCAGGTGCAGGCCAACGGCGCCCTCTTCTGGGTTTTCCGCGACCGCGTCGACCGCGCCCACTGGGGCGCCCGGCGCCTCGACGACACCGAGAAGCCGGTGTACGACGACATACCCCAGATCCTGCTCGATCTCGAGGCCGGTCGGGATCTACCCACCAACTTCGTAGGCTGCCTCGCGGTCGACCCCTATGCTCTGCCGAACTGGAACGCCAGCCTGATGGAGAGCTTCGGGGACTATCTGACCGAGGCGAGCCTCGTCGGTGGCTATGGGCCGGTGGAGATCCGCATCGCGCCGGACGCCTGCCCCTGATCGACCTAGGCTCGACGGACACCGCCGCGGCGACGGCGGCGTCCGTCGGACGTTAGCTTCGGGCGGCGCCGATCAGGGAACCGCCGAATCCCACTCGTCGGTCGTGCCGTCCTCAAAGCGGCTTTCGAAGAGAGCACGCACGCCTTCGAGCAGCACGGTGCCGGTGCACGTGCCGGCCCAGATGTCGGGCACGCCGTCGTTGTTCCAGTCGAGCACCTCGATATCGAAGGTGCCGCGGGTGTTCCAGAAGCGCAGCTCGCCGTTCAGCGGGTCGGTGAAGGTGAGATTCGGCGCCGTGCCGCCGCCCCGCAGGATCACGAGGTTATTGTCGTCGCAGTTGGCGATGTCGGTGTCGACGTCGGCCACCAGCACGTCGAGCATGCCGTCGCCGTCCATGTCCGCGATCTTGGTGTTGCCGCCAAAGCCGAAGGTGTTGGGGCTCGAGGTGATGGAGATCTGCGTGAAGTCGGCGCGTCCGTCCGAGCCGTTGCCGGTGTTGAGCATCACCGAGTCCTGCTCATCGTCGACCACGAAGACGTCGGGCCGCTGGTTGCCGTCGAAGTCTCCGACCTCGATCATGTAGGGCTGTTCGGCGTAGATCAGCTCGAAGTAGTCGAAGTTGCCCGTGCCGTCGTTGTAGAGGGCGCGCACCGCCGAGGGCGACGCGTCGGGCGGCGGGTTCTCGCCGCTCGAGTTGACCTTCAGGATGTCGAGGTCGCCGTCGCGGTCGAGGTCCACGATCGCGGCGTCGGTGCCGAAGACCGACTCCGACATCTCGGAGGTCATGCGGCTCGAGGTTTCGTCGGTAAAAACGCCCGTGCCGTCGTTGATCAGCAGGCGATCCTCAAGATCGTTGTCGTAGTCGATCATGATGATGTCGGGCCCGTTCACGCCGTCCACGTCGCCCACCGCCAGGGCGCAAAACTTCGGCGCCGGGGAGAAGGTCGGCAGACGGTTGTCGCTCGGATTCCAGTCGAATCCCTGCCACACGCCGCCGATCTCGCCGAGGTTCATATAGAGCCGCGGCTGCTCGCTGAAGGTGGTGATGGTGACGATGTCGAGCCAACCGTCGCGGTCGACGTCGACCAGGCCGATATCGCGGTCGTCGGTGGCGTCGAGCAAGTGCGGAGCGAGGGTCGAGGTGCGGTGGGTGAAGACGACGTTCTCGTTCATGAAGAGAACGTTGCGCCGGCCGCCGGGATTCGAGAAGGGCGTCTTGCGCGCCACCAGCATGTCGATGTCGCCGTCGCGGTCGACATCGCCGGAGATCAGGTCTTTCTCCTCGATGTCGGCGCTGCCGATGCTGGCAGCGCCCACCAGCCGGGTGGACGTGACGTCGACGAAGGTCAGCCAGTCGTCCTGCGCCGCGGCGGGTGAAGAGGCGGCGAAACCGCAGAGCGCGAGGCCGCAGGCGGTGAGGCCGCGGGCGGTGTTGAGGGAGCGAACCGCCGCGAGGCGGCGAGATGGAGTCGATCGCATCAAAGGTCTCCTTGATCGGGTGAGCAGGAGGCAGAGTGCCGTGAGAACACGAGGCGCCGAAGCGCGATTGAGTCTAGGGGTCTACTTCATTATGCGACAAAAGGAGGCTTTGCCCGCACTGTTCGCCCACGCCCGGCCGGTCGCGCCTCAGAAGAGGTGAATCTCGCTTTCTCGGAGATCTTACTTTTCAAAGAAATATTTTCTGCTGCCTCGAAACACTCTAAAAATAGAGAGTGCCGGCCAGTTTTGCGCTTCACGGAATCCGTGATGGACAGGCGAAAAGCCAGCTACATCAACAACTTTCGCCTTGAATTACGCCTCATTTACGCCTACTATCGTCACATGCTCAACCGTGCGCCCACACGCCCTCGAGACCTTGCGCTCGCTTTGATAGTTCACATTTCGAGCGTTCAGAATCCGTCTACCCTGCTTCGCGCATCCCGGCTGCCATGACGCCGCCCTCGGCCCTCGCCCAGCTCATCCCCGCCGACTTCGCGCGGCGCCATCTGCGCACCGGGCGCGAGCTGGCCCGCGGGCGGGCTCGGCAGCCGAGCGAGGGGCGATTCTCGAGCGGCGCGGAGGCCTTCGACAACCTGCTGGGCGGCGGCCTCGAGCGGGGCGCCATGCACGAGCTGAGCGGCCGGGGCGGCGGCCGCTTCTCACTCGTGCTCTCGACCCTGGCCGCGGTCACCGCCGTCGGAGAGGCCGCCGCCCTGATCGATCTGGGCGACGCCCTCGATCCCCAGGCTGCCGACCAGACCGGCGTCGATCTCGAGAGGCTGCTGTGGGTCCGCCCGACCCGGCTCAAGGAGGCCCTGGCCTGCGCCGAGGCGATTTTGACGGTCGGCATGCCGCTGGTGATCTTAGACCTGGGCCTGCCGCCGGTGCCCGGCGGACGGGGCGCCGAAGCCTCCTGGCTGCGCCTCGCCCGCAGCGCCCAGCAGCGGCGCACGGCCCTGCTCATCTCGAGCCCCTACCGCGTCAGCGGCACGGCGGCGCACAGCGTCGTCGAGCTGCGCCGAGCCCAGGCCCGCTGGTCGGGACGCGGCGCCCAGCCGCGCCTGCTCAGCAGCCTCGAGGGGAGTCTCAAGCTGGTCAAGGGGCCGGGCTGGCACGGCGCGCGGCCTCAGAGCCTCGAGCTGCGGGTGGCGGGCGAGGGCCCCCGGCGCCCCCCTGAGCAGACCGAGGCCCCGAGGGCCGAGAGGCAGAAGAGGCTCTACGCCGAGCAGATGAAGGCGCGCCAGCCCGGGCCGCGCCAGCCCGGAGAGCGCCAGCCCGGAGAGCGCGTTCGGGAAACCCGCGAGGTTCGCGACGGCGACGAGGGCACGAGGGCCATCGCATGAGCAAGATCCGCGTCGCCTGCCTCGAGGTCCCCCTCTTCCCCCTCGCCGCCCGCCTGCGCAGCGAGCCCGAGCTGCGCGAGCAGGCGGTGGCGGTGCTCGCCGGTCAGGGGGACTCCGCGCGCGTGGTGGCGGCCACCCGCCGTGCGCGCCGCGCCGGCATTCGCCCCGGTTTCACCCTCGCCCAGGCTCGCGCCCGCCTGCCCAAACTGATCGCCCGCTCGCGGGACGATGAATGCGAGCGGGCGGCCCAGGAGGCGCTGCTCGACGTGGCCGAGAGCTTCTCGCCGCGCGTCGAAAGCACCGCGGAGGGCGTGGTGCACCTCGACATCGAGGGGCTCGAGCGCCACTTTCGGTCCACGGGCGGCCCGCGGGC
>JBCCLG010000406.1:0-5509 GCA_039027015.1 Acidobacteriota bacterium
CCGCACCCTTGACGTGCAGAATCACCAGGTCATGGGAGGCCAGAGCCTCCTCGGCCAGGGCGAATTTACGCTCGAGGTCGGTGTCGAGGTTGGCCGTCAGGGACCCCTCGCGATGCAGCCGGGCGCCGAGCCAGGAGGCCAAGCCCTGAACCGTGCGATCGCCGGCCACGCAGGCCAGGCGAATCGGCAGGCCCGCGGTCTCGAGCGGCGGCAGGCGGTGCAGGCGGCCGGCGCCGCGGGTGAGAACGGCGTTCGCCGGCAGCTGACCCGCCCGCAGGCGCCGGCGGTTGATCTCGTGCTTTTCGAGAACGCGCCGCGCGCGCCTCTCAAAGCGCGCCAGCACCCGGCAGGTGAAGGCCGCCTCCCGGTCGCTTTCGATCGCCGCCTCGGGCTCGAGGGGCGCGGTCGGCAGCGCCGCCTCCCCGGGGTCTGAGCCGCGCAGATGGCTCGACAATCCCTCGCCGCGCAGCACCACGGCCAGGCGGTGCTCGGTGGCGGCGGCGACGCGCACGCGGACGCCCTCCATCTCCTCATCGCCCAGGGAGAGGTCGTCGATCGCCCGCGCCAGCTCGGGGGCCTCGTCGCGGATGCGGCCAGCCCGGCGGTCGATGATGTGGCCGCTCTCGTCGAGGGTGGCGAAGTTGGCGCGCAGGGCGATGTCGCCGGGCCTGATGTCGATCTCCGTGCCGAGGGCCTCGATCGGCCCCCGCTGCATGGCCGAGGGCGATTGGCCGAGCAGCGCCAGGGTGCCGGCCGCCGTGTCGGGCACCACCCCGGGCTTGAGCGGATCCGCCAGGCCACACAGGCCCTCGCGGGCCAGGCGGTCCAGGGTCGGGGTCTCGGCCACGGTCAGCGGCGTGCGGTCGCCGAGCGAGCGCACCGGCACGTCGGCGACGCCGTCGAAGGCCAGGAGAAGCGAGGGCCGTCTGTCCTCGGCGTCCGCCCGGCCGAGGGAGGGCACCTGCTCCTGGAGCGTGGCGGCCACCAGGCGCAGGGCGCGGGGAGCCGTTCCCGGGCGGCTGGTGTCTAAGAAAGGCAGGCCCTCGGACTCCGCCTGGTGAATCAGGAAGTCGTGCAGATTGCGGATGTTCTCGAAGCTCTGCACGTAGCGCGTTCGGCCGCGGCTGACGTCGCGGCTCAGGAAGCGCAGCCGGTGCTCCTCGATCTCCTGAATGCCGAGCATCAGCGGCACCTGATAGCAGGCACCCTCGAGGTCGCGAAACGGGATGACCGGCGGCACCAGGTGGACGCCCTCCACCAGGGTGCTGGTGTTCTCGGCGATGGCGCGCTCGACCACCGCGCGCACGCCGACGCCGAGGCGCACGGCCTGCTCGAAGAAGCCGTCGACCAGGCGCTGCTCGCTCTCCTCCTCGCGGGGGTCCGAGGCGGGCCAGTGCTGCGCCGTCTCCAGGGTGAAGCTCGAGGAGTGGATGGAGGGCAGGATCTGCGGCGAGATCAGCGAGCGCATGACCTGCCGGACGGTGTCGGTGGCGGTCACGCGGTAGATCTTGAGCAGCGGCGCCAGCTCGAGGGCGAGGGTCGATTTGCCGGTGCCGCTGGCCCCTCCGACGTAGAGCACCAGAGGCTTGGGCAGACGCTGGAGGCGGCGGGCGACGCGGTAGCGCCGCGCCGTGCCCTTGCCCTCCCGGCGCTCGAGCAGCTCGGCGACGCGCAGGGCCAGCTCGCCGCGGCTGAGGCGGTGCGCCTGGTCCTGAAGCAGCTCGCCCTCGAGCTCGACGGCGAGGCGATAGGCGCGGTCGAAGTCGAGGCTGGCGCTCACCAGGCTGCGGGCCAGCAGGCCTCGGGAGAAAGGCTGGCGGTCGGCGCTCGTTCCCACCTCGAGACGCGGCTGGCCCACCTCGGCCTGGGTCAGCTTGGCGAAAGCCTCGGGGCCGAAGAGCTGCTCAACCCGCTGATCGACCAGGTCGCGAAGCTCCGAGGTGGTGATCTCCTCGCGCTCCGAGAGCTGATCGCGCAGGGCGCGGGCGAGGGCGTAGGCGTCGTCGAAGTCGAGGCCGCGCTGGGTGAGATGATAGGTAATCGCGCCGCGCAAGAACCTCTGACGCTGGCCGTTTTCGGCCACCACCCAAAGATTTTTGGCCCGCGGTTTGCCTCCGCCGTCCTTGGAGTCCCTAGGCGCCGCCTTGGGCTCGGAGCGGGTCTTTTTCGCCATGACTCCCAATGTACCGCAGGCGCTCAAACCTGGCGTCCACCTCGAGAGTCTCCGAGCGGCCGCCCGCCGCCGGTGGCCGCTGATTCTTCTCGCCTGGATCGCGCTGCTCTATCAGCCGACCCTGGGCGAGGGCTTCAGGGTCGACGACCACTACCATCGTGCGGCGCTCACCGGCGCTTTGCCCGGGGGAGCGGTGCCGGCGACGCGCCTGTTCGACTTCTCCTACCTGGAGGACGAGCGTGGGCAGGACCTGGTGCGCCTCGGCATGCTGCCGTGGTGGTCACAGGAGGGGGTTCGCCTGAGCTTCCTGCGGCCGATCGCCGGCCTCACCCACGGCCTCGACTTTCGCCTGTGGCCCGAGCGGCCGGCGCTCATGCACCTCCATTCCGTGGCCTGGTTCGCGGCGGCCATGCTCTCGGCCTGGCTGCTTTTCCGCCGGCTTCTCACCGCCCGCGGCGCGGCCCTCGCGTCGCTGATCGCCGCCGGCGCCCCGGGTTACGCCCTGGCGGTCGGCTGGCTCGCCAACCGCAACGCCGTGGTCGCCCTCGCCCTGGGCGTCGCGGCCCTCGGGGCCCACGACGCCTGGCGGCGGCTCGGCTCGCTGCCGGCGGCGCTGCTGGCGCCGCCGCTGCTGATCGCGGCGGTGCTGGCCAACGAGGGGGCGGTGGCGGCGGGCGCCTACCTTCTCGCCTACGCGGCCTTTCTCGATCGCTCGCCCGGGCGCTGGCTGGCGCTCGCCCCGTGCGCCCTCTCGGGCCTCGCGTGGGCCGCCGCCTACCGGCTGGCGGGCGCCGGCATCCGGGGTTCG
This sequence comes from Acidobacteriota bacterium, assembly GCA_039027015.1. Lineage (GTDB taxonomy): Bacteria > Acidobacteriota > Thermoanaerobaculia > Multivoradales > J023 > JAUIJL01. Next base: position 2,982 of record JBCCLG010000406.1, read on the forward strand.
GGGGTCTACATCGATCCGCTTTCAGACCCGCTGCGTTTTCTCGCCGCTGCCGCCGAGCGCCTGCCCCTCCTGCTGTGGGGTCAGTGGGCCTTTCCGGGGCCCGAGCTGCATCTGCTGCTCGCCGCGCCGTGGGATCTCGCCTTTGTCGCCTCAGGCGCGCTGCTGGCGCCGGCTCTCGGCGCTCTTCTCTGGCCCCTGAGGCGCGATCCGGCGAGCCGCTTCTTCGCTTTCGGCATGGCGCTTTCGTGGCTTCCGGCGTGCGCCACCTTTCCGGCGGGCCGCCTGCTCTTCTTCTCGACCCTGGGCTTCGCCGGGCTGCTCGCTCGGCTGCTCGAGCGCACCTTCCTGGAGGGCGCCCGGGGCTGGCGCCGTGCCGGCGCGCTCACCCTGGCGATCGTCCACCTGGCGGTGGCGCCTCTCAGCGTGCGCGCGTCCCTCCACCTCGAGGGTCTCGGCCGGCTCGACGGGCTGATCACAGAGGCGGCGGCCAGCGTGCAGAACGCCAGACGGGCCGGGCCGATCGAGCCGGGGGAAACGTGGGTTCTAAGCGGCGCCCCCAGCTCTTTTTTGGTGGCCTTTCTGGCGGTGCTGGGCGCTCTTGAGGGGGCGCCCCCGCCCGATTCGGTGGTGCTCTTAAGCTCGGGAATCTACGGCGGCGAGCTGACCCGCACGGGCCTGCGGGAGATCGCCGCCCGTCCGGCGGGTGGCTATTTGGCCGGAGTGCGGGAGGATCCGGCGGGCGATAATGCGCCGCCCCTCGAGCTTCGAAGGGCCCTCCTCCTGCTCGACAGTCTCTACCGCTCGGCGCCCTTCACCCTCGGTGAGCGGGTGAGCCTGCGCCAGGCCGAGGTCGAGGTCACCGCGCTCGGGCCCGGCGGCCGGGCGCTCGAGGCGACCTTCCGGTTCCGTCGGTCCCTGGAGGATCCGCGCTACCGCTGGCTGTGCTGGAGGGGCGGCGGCTTCTCTCCGTGCCGTCCGCCGGCGGTAGGCGAAACGGTGCGGCTGGCGCCGCCCGGCACGGGACGCCTCGAGTGAGCCTCGCCGCCGCGCCTCAGCCCGCTTCGGGCTCGCCGGGGGAGGCCGAGGCGCGCTGCTCCGTGCGCCGGGCGCGCAGCTCCTGAAGCTCGCGATAGCGCGCCTTGCGGCGCAGGAACTCGCGGATTTGCGGCAGGCTGGCGACCACGTTGAAGAGCGTCATGCCGATGCCGTACTCGATGACCAGGCGGACCGGCTTCTGACCGTCGAGCACGGCGAGCAGGATCGCCGGGGCGTACCAGGTGTGCAGCACCGTCGAGGGCAGAAGGCCGAGGCTCGAGGTGATGAAATACCGCCAGGTGGAGACGCCGGCCAGGGCTGCTCCGTAGGCGACAATCGGAAATGGAATCGGCAGAAAGCGCGTCTGCACCAGGGCCCAGAAGCCCCGGCGCTCGAAGATCTTCTCGGCGCGCTTCAGCTTGGAGCCGGTGAGCTGAACCAGGGCCTCGCGGCCCAGCATCTTGCCGACGAAATAGGCCACCATGGCGGCGGTTACCAGGCCCGTGCCGCAGTAGATCGTGCCGTAGAAGCGTCCGAAAACCGCGCCGCCGCCGATCAGCACCGGGCTGACCGGCAGGCCGAGCACGGCCACCACGCAGAAAAGCGCGATCAGCGCGAAGGGCGCCCAGGGCTCCTCGCGCACGCTCGAGAGCAGCTCGATCATGCGCTCCTTGTCGAGCAGCTCCCCAACCGGGGTGAGGCGCATGAGCAAAGCGCCGCTCAGCAGCAGGGCCGCCAGGATCGCCAGGCGGACAAGGAGGCCGCCTCGGCCCTTGGCCGGCTCCTGTGGCTCGCTCATGACGGCAGGGAGGCCGGGCTCCTCAGCCCGCGGCGTTCGGGCCGGAATTCCCCGCGTCGTCATCCCGGTTGTCGGAGCGCACGTCCGCCGGGGTTCCGTCGAGACCCGAAGCGCCGACCGGCTCGGCGAGCTTGAAGAACTCGCGCATGTGCTGGGTCAGCACGTCGAGGGAGTTGGGGTCCATGAAGTTGAGGCGCAGCTCGTTGATCACCATCACCTCCATGCCCACCCACTCCTGCCAGCAGTCTTCGCAGACGTTCTCGCGGATTTCCTTCCCGACCTTGCCGCCGTAGGTCACTTTCTCGGCCGGCGGGGTGTCGAGGCTGCATCGCTTGCAGAAAACCAGGCTTCTCTTCTTCATGCCGGAGCCTCAACGGGTAGTTTGCCGTCCTCCTGGAGGACCTGGCGGAAGTATTCGATGGTCGCCTCGAGGCCCTCGTCGAGGGGCACTCGGGGCTCCCAGTCGAGGTGCTCTTTGGCCATCGAGATGTCCGGCTGCCGGGTCTTGGGGTCGTCGATCGGCAGATCCTTGTACACGATCTCGCTGGTGCTCTCGGTGAGCGCCAGGATGCGATCGGCGAATTGGCGGATGGTCATCTCCCGCGGATTGCCGATGTTGGTCGGGTCGATCCGGTCGGAGAGCAGCAGGCGGTAGATGCCCTCGATCAGGTCGTCCACGTAGCAGAACGAGCGG
>JBCCLG010000407.1:0-5504 GCA_039027015.1 Acidobacteriota bacterium
CAAGAAAAGCGTGAGGCGATCTATGACGAAGTACAGCAGATCATTGCGTCAGTCAACGGCGTCAAGTGGCGCGGCGAGAAGCTGCCCGAAATCCCCATCCTGCAGCCGGAGAAGGCCGCGGTGCTGCCGCTGACGATCAACTTCTCCAAGCAGTACAGCTACCGCCTGCGCGGCAGCGAAGACGTGGAGGGCCGCGAGGCGTGGGTGGTCGACTTCGAGCCCTCAGCGGGCAGCGTCGCCGCCGAGGGCGAGAGCCTCTATCAGGGCACCGTGTGGGTGGATAAGGAGCTCAACGCCCGGGTTAAGACGCGCACCCAGCAGCTCGGCCTCGAGGGCGAGGTGCTGTCGAACGACGAGACCCTCTTCTTCAGTCCGGTCGATCGCGGCGGCCAGCCGGCGGCCTGGTCTCCGGAGAGCTATTTCCTGCCCACCCGGGTGGTCGGCCAGCAGGTGTGGTCGCTGCTCAACAACGCCGTCCAGGTCGAGCGCGAGGTCCTGCTCTCGAATATCGAGATCAACCCGGCGAACTTCGACGCCCAGCTGCAGCAGGCCATGGATTCCGAGGTCACCATGGTGCGCGACACCGACGACGGCCTGCGCTATCTGGTGAAGGACGAGGACACCGGCGACCGCGTGGTGCAGGAAGACTTCGACTCCTCGCGCTTCTTCCTCGGCGGCGGCGTGTTCTACGACGACGGCCAGGACTTCCCGATTCCGCTCTTGGGCGTCAACTACCTGGACTTCGACTTTCGCGACAACGGCAGCCAGCTCAACATCTTCTTCGCCGGCGCCTTCGCCACCGCCAACTGGGCGCAGCCGCGCCTCGGGGGCAGCAAATGGGATATCGGCGCCAACTTCAACGGCTTCTTCCTCGACCTGAACGACGAGCTGTTCCGCGACGACCGCGAGGTGCCGGCCGAAGAGGTGGAGCGCAGCCAGCAGAACGTTTCCCTCTTCCTCGGTCGCTACATCGGCCAGTACACCAAGCTCGACTTCACCGCCCGCCTCTCCTCCCTGCGCTTCAGCGAGTCCGACGACACCGCGGAAGCCTTCGTGCTGCCCGAGGACACGCTGATCAGCGCCTTCGAGACCGACATCACCTACTCCCGCTCGGGCTATCGATTCCGCCTTTCCGGCTCCTACGAAAGCCGCTCCGACTGGGAGTTCTGGGGCCTGCCCGGCAACCAGGAGTTCGACCAGGAGCAGGAGGATTACTTCAAGTGGCAGGCGTCGATCGGCAAGACCTGGTGGCTACCCAACTTCACCAAGTTCGGCGTCGAACTCGAGCACCTCAACGGTGAGGATCTCGACCGCTGGAGCCAATACGACTTCGGCACCTTCGGCGACGCCGACGTCTCCGGCTATCAGAACGGCCTGGTGCGCGCCGAGGAGGCGAGCGGCGTGCACCTGACCTACGGCATCAGCCTGGGCGAGCTGTTCCAGATCGAGCTGGACGGCGACGCCCTGTGGGCGAGCAACGAGACCACGGGCCTCGAGGACGAGCTGCTGGCCGGCATCGGCCTCGAGGGCACGGTGATCGGACCGTGGGAAACTATCGTCAACTTCGAAATCGGCGTGCCCGTGGCCGGCCCCGGCGACGGCTTCTCGGCGCGCATCATGTTTCTCAAGCTCTTCGAGGACGTCTGGTGGAAGAAAAAGAAAAAGTAAAAGCGGAAGAAGCCCAGGGCCCCGGCGGCGAGTGCTGCGCCGAGGCTCCGCAATCCCTCCTGCGGGCCGTCGCCATCCTGGGCGCCGCCGCCCTCGGCAGCTACCTGATCAGAACGTGGCGCGCCGAGCGCGAGCGGGCGGGCGCCGGCGCGGCTGACCCCAAACGGCCCGCCGCGGCCGCTAAGTCCGCAGGGGCTGAAAAAGAGGCCGCTCCGGCGCCTTCGCCCGTCCGCTCGGAGCCGCCTTCCGAGCTCGAGCCCGACGATCTGCGCAAAATCAACGGCGTTGGACCCAAGATCGCCAGCGTGCTCGAGGAGCTGGGCTTCGGCACCTTCGAGAGAATCGCCGACGAGACCCCGGAGCGCCTGCGGGAGGCTCTCACCGCGGTCGATCCGCGCTACAGGATCTTTGATCCCGAGACCTGGCCGGCGCAGGCCGCCGAGCTGGCCGAGCGCCGCGGCTCCTAGCGGATCCGGACGCCGCCCCCCGGCGCGAGGCGGCTCTAGCTGATACCCGAGCCTGTCCGGTTTCAGGGCAGGGCCGGCGGTGGCCGTCTCGAAATCGAACGCCCGGGGAGCCCGGGCCGCGCTATTCCTGCGGGATCGCAGGCTGGCAAAGGTCTTGCTGTAGAGGGGCGTGGAACCCATCAACGCAGGAGCCAAGCCATGCACGGACTGACGCAAGACCTCCAATTCGCCCTGCGCTTCATGCGCAAGCGCCCGGGCGCCAGCGTCGTCATCGTTCTGACCCTCGCCCTCGGCCTGGGCCTCAACGCGACTTTCTTCTCGGTCTACTACGGCATGGCCCTGCGGCCTCTGCCCTTTGCGGATCCCGACGAGCTGGTGATGATCTCCAAGGCCCGCTTCGACGACGCCGAGACCTACCTCTCGCCGTCGACCGCGGACCTCTACGATCTGGGGGATTCGCAGACCCTGGCGGGGCTTGAGGCCTACTCTTACCGGAACTTCAATCTCGAGGGCGAGGGCCCGCCCGAGCGCCTCTCCGGCGTGCGCGTCACCCACGGTCTCTTCTCCATGCTCGGGGCCCGGGCCGCCCACGGCCGCGACTTTCGCTCCGCAGACGGCCAGCCCGGCGCCGAACCCGTGGCGATCCTGTCGGACAGCCTGTGGCGGCGCAGCTTCGGCGGCGACCCGGCGGTTTTAGGCAGCCTGGTGCGCGTCGACGGGGCGTCCGTGCGGGTGGTGGGCATCATGCCGCCGCGCTTCGCCTTTCCGCTCACCCAGGAGATCTGGCTGCCCCTCGAGCTCGACCGCGCGAGCGCCTCGCGGACCGATCGGGTCGAGCTGCTGGGTCGCCGAGTGCCGGGCGTGGGCCCCGAGGCGGTGGAGGCGGCGCTCACCGCGCGACTGGGGGAGCTTGAGCGGAGCTATCCCGAGATCTACCGCGATCAGCGCGCGCGGGTCCAGCCCCTGCACGAGGCGTGGATGCCCCCGGTCACCCAAATCGCCGCCCTGGCCATGCAGGGCTTGGCGTCTCTGGTGCTGCTCATCGTGTGCGCCAACGTCGCCAATATGGTGCTCGCCCAGGCCAATCTCCGCCGGCAGGAGCGGGCGCTGCGCACCGCGCTGGGGGCCTCCAAGGGGCGTTTGCTGCGCCAAAACCTGGTCGAGAGCCTGCTGCTCACCGCCGCCGGCGGCCTGCTGGGGCTTCTGCTCACCGCCTGGCACGGCGACCTCATGATGCGCATCTCCGCGGTCCCGATCCCCTTTTGGCTCTCCTTCGAGGTCGATGCGCCGGTGCTTCTCTTCGCCCTCTGCGCGACCGTTCTGACCGGCATCGGGCTCGGCATCGCGCCGTCCCTGCGGGCCCTCAGCGGCGACCGGCTGGTCGAGGCGCTCAAGGCGGGGGGCCGTGCCGAGGGAGGCGCCGGCGGCGGAGGCCGCCGCGGGTGGCTGCGCGGCGGCCTGATCGTCGCCGAGTACGCCCTGGCGGTGGTCGTTTTGGCCGGCGCCCTGCTGATGCTCCGCGCCTACGACCGGCTGCAGAACGCGGACACCGGCTTCGCCGTCGAGCAGCGAGCGGCGCTCAAGCTCTCCCTGCCCACTTCCGGCGAGGATCTCCACGCCCGGGGACTCGACGCCGTGCGGCGCGCCGTCGAGGCGGCGACCTCCCTGCCCGAGGTCGAGGCGGCCGCGGCGGTGAGCCACCTGCCGATCGACCGCGGAGCGGGCCGCCAGGATCGCCTGCTGGTCTCGGGGCGGGAGGAAGTCGAGGGCGGCGAGCCGAAGGTTTCGGTCTACGGCGTCGCCGAAAATTTCTTCGGCGTCCTCGAGATCCCGCTGCGCTCGGGCCGCGCCTTCACCGGGCTCGAGCACAGCGAGGGGCGGCCGATCGCCATCGTGAGCGCCGGCCTGGCCGCCGAGCTGTGGCCCGCCGGGGCCGAGGACGCCCTCGGCCGGCAGGTGCGCCTCAAGGACGCCGGCACCCCCTGGCTGGAGGTGGTCGGCGTGGCGCGGGATCTCGAGCCAGGCGAGCCGCTGGCCGGCATCGGCCGCCTGCCGGACCACCAGATCTATGTGCCGCTCGCCTTCAAGGCGGCCGAGGGCTCGAGGTTCCTGCCGGCCACCCCGGCGGTGGTGGTGCGCAGCGCCGCTTCTCCCGGTTCCCTGCTGCCGGCGCTGCGCGCCACCCTCGCCGAAAGCGTGCCGGGGGTGCCGGTCTTCGCCCTCGAAACCATGGACCAGGTGCTGCGCCGGCACTATTTCGCGCAGCATATTTGGAGCCGCATGTTCGCCTTCATCGCGCTGGTCGCCCTCGGCATCGCCGCCATCGGCGCCTACGGGGTTTCGGCCTACGCGGTCAGCCGACGAATTCGCGAGATCGGCATTCGCTTGGCCCTCGGCGCCGCGCCGCGGCGGGTGATGGCGGCGGTGGTGGGTCGCGGCCTGGCCCAGGCCCTTCTCGGGCTCGCCCTCGGCCTCGCGATTTCGATTCCCATGGCCTCGGCCATGGCCGGCCTGCTGCACGGGGTCAGCCTCTTCGATCCGGCGGTGCTCGGGGGGGTCTTGCTACTCTTGGGCTCCGTCGCGTTTCTGGCGACCTTCGTTCCGGCGCGGCGGGCCGCGGAGATCGACCCGGTGGTCGCACTCCGCGAAAGCTGACCCTGGCTCGTTCGCTCTCCATCCCGAGACGGGCGCCGGGGTCTTTCGCCCTCACCCACGAAAGGATGGTTATCGATGACCAAGAAGCTGAACAGGCTCCTGATCGCGTCGGCTCTCAGCCTCGCCGCGGCCGGATCCGCCGTCGCGGCCGAGCGCGTCGAGGTCGGCAGCAAGGCGCCGGCGATCGAGGCCCAGAGCTCGAGCGGCGACTCCTACAGCTCGAGCCAGGTGCTCTCCGGTGATAAGCGGATCGTTTTGATCTTCTTCAGGGGCTCCTGGTGACCGTACTGCCGCGCGCAGCTCGTGAAGCTGCAAGAGCAGATCGATGAGTTCCAGGCCCTGGACGCCGAAGTGTGGGCCCTGTCCCCGGACAAGGCCGAATCCCTCGAGAAAATGCGAGCCGCCGACAAGGTCGAGATTCCCCTGCTGCTCGACCCCGATCTCGAGATCACGGCGAGCTTCGGCCTGAAGAATAAAAGCGGCGATCTGCCCGACCCCGCGGCGTTGGTGATCGAGCCCGACGGCACGATCAGCTATTTGCGCATCGATGAAGGCGTGGTCACCCGACCGGACAACGCCGAATTGCTGGGCGCCCTGCGCGGCGCCGAATAAGGTCGGCCGCTCGGCCGAGCCGAGTTGAGGCGGGGCTCGCCTGCGGGCGAGCCCCGCGCGCGAATGATTTCGGGGGCCGCCGCTCTCTCCCCTCGCCTCCAC
>JBCCLG010000408.1:0-5494 GCA_039027015.1 Acidobacteriota bacterium
ACCGCAACGTCCTCGCCATCGACGGTCTGCCCGGCGGCCCACACCGTTTGCCACTGGCCTGGGGTCCCGGAAAAAACCCCCGAGACGTCCCCGGAGGAGAAGACGTATCGGCCATCTCGGACCGCGCCGCTTCTGATCTCGAAGAAGGTCCCGCCGCCCGGGGCCGCGTCGCCGTCGCGCACGATCACCCGGGTTCCCTCGGAGCCCACCGAGACGAGGGCTCTTCCGGAATTGAGGATGACGCCCACGAGCGCCTCTCCGGAATCGGTTAAGAAAGGCGCGGGGTCGATGGGCGCCTGGAGCCCGTTGAGGAAGCCAAAAATCCCTCCGCCCATGGCGAGAATCTGCGCGCCGTCCGTCGTGAAGTCACCCGGCTCGAGCAGAGTCTCTAGCGTACCTCCGCTCCAGCGAACCAGGTAGATCTCGCCGAACTCCTCGTTGGGGTCAGCGTCCCAGACGCCGAAGATGATCTCTCCTCGATCGTTGAGGGAGGCGGGCGAGAACGCCTCGAGGACCCCGCCTCGAGGCGAGGGGTCTCCCGAGACCGCGACCTTCACCACGTCGTCCGTGGCGGCCCGGTAGAGGAAGTATCCGTAGTTCTCACTTCCGTTGAGGACCTCGGCCCCGAAGAGGACGTCCCCTCGATTGTTGAGGACCGGCGGCACGACGCTGCCGCCGAAAAAGCCCGTGTAGGTGCCGCCTGCGGGCGTCGGATCGCCGCAGCCCAGCCCGGTGCCGCCGGCTCCACCGCACCCGCGCGCAATCACCTGGAGGCCGGTGCGCCGAGCGATAAACAGGCCTTCGTCCTGGGGATCACCGTCGATAGCGGCGGTGAAGGCGATCTCGCCGCGATCGTTGACGCTCGCCGACCAAAGAAAGCGGGTGTCGAGCGTGCCTCCGCCCGGAACGGGCATGCCGTTTTCGGCCAGCAGCACCAGCGGGCAGGCCTCCGGGTCGCGCGGCAGGGTACCGGTGACGCCGCCCGCGGCGAGAGCCGGGGCGGCCCCGGTGAGGAGAGCCGCCAGGCCCGCGAAGCGCCGGAGTCTCGGCGCGCTGAGAAAGATCCTGGTGGGTCGAGGGACGGCAGGGTCGCGGAAAAGAGGGGAACGGGAAAGTTGGGATAGTCGAAACAACTCGAAGACTCCTTATGCTGGCCCGGCAGGCTCTCGCCCGTGGGGGCCTAGGTTTTTAAAGGGAATTCTTCGGAGATGGGGGAACGCCAGCGTACTCGAGACCCGGAGACGGACACCTGCGCTGTGACGGGAGGGGCTCGCCCGGGGGCTGATCGCAGGGTCGGCCGGCGGACCCAGCAACCCGCGATCTTCTCGATCGCCGCGCGCTCGAGCGCGGGCGCGCCCTCGGGCCGCTCTTTTCGGCATCGGGTATATTACGCCGCAAAAGCAAGTCAGGAAGGGCCGCGGCGCCGAGGGCGGCGCCCCGAGCCCGCGCGACAGTGCCTACGCGAGCCGCGGGTTCCGAGGGCCGGGCCAGCCGGCGGGCGGCCGATGCCCCGAAGAACGAGACGACCCATTCGCAGCCGATTATGAAAGCCATCGGAGTCGACATTGGCGGCACTCACATCAAGAGCGCCGTCGTGGACCTGGTCACCGGCAGGCTCGAGCCCGCATCGGTGGCGCACGCGCCCGTGGACAATAAAGCGTCCGCGGAGAGCGTCCTCAGCCGGTGGGCTACGACGATCGGCGAGACCCTGGCCGCCGCGCGCGAGGAGGAGCTTGCGGGCATCGGCTTCGCGATGCCGGGACCCTTCAATTACCGCACGGCTACCGCCCTTTTCAAAGGCAATGATAAGTACGAAAACCTGTATGGACTGAAAGTTGCCGAGCGCTTGAGGCCCCTTCTGGCCATGGGCCGCGAGAAGCCCCTCCGCTTCCACAACGACGCCTCCTGTTTTGCGATCGGCGAGGACGGATACGGCGAGGCCAAGGCGCACGATCGCTTTATGGCGATCACCCTCGGCACGGGCTTCGGCTCCGCCTTCGTGTCTTCCGGGCGCCTCCTGACCTCCGGCGAGAGCGTGCCGGAGAACGGCTGCCTGTGGCACCTGCCCTTTGAAGGCGGCGGCGGCGGCATAGCAGACGCCTTTTTCTCGACCCGATGGTTTCTCAAAGAGCACGCCCGGCGCACGGGTGAAGAGCTGGCGGGCGTTAAAGAGCTGGCCCGTCAACACCCGTCGAGCCGCGGAGTCCAGCGGCTCTTCGAAGAGTTTGGCGAAAATTTGGGCCGCTTCCTCGGCCCCTGGATCTTAGGCTTCCGGCCGGAGATCGTGGTGATGGGAGGCAGCATCTCAAGGGCCTCCGAGTATTTTTCAGAGTCCCTTCACGCAGCGCTCCAGGCCCAGCGGGCCGATCTTCCCCTGGTCCCCTCGACCCTCCATGAGGAGGCGGCGATCGTCGGCAGCGCTCGCCTGCTCGATGACGCCTACTATTCCATCGTCAAAAACGACCTGCCGACCCTCTGACCTGCCGACCCCCTGACCTATGACCAGCAGCAGCAAAAACCCGTACCGAAGACCCTTCATCACCATCACGTTCCTCTTTTTCATGTGGGGCTTCATCACGGTGATGAACGATGTGCTCATCCCCCATTTAAAAGCCTCCTTCGAGCTGTCGTACCTCCAGGCTTCGCTGGTTCAGTCGGCCTTCTTCGGCGCTTTCTTCTTCGTGTCGCTCGCTTATTTCCTGATCTCCGTTTCGGCAGGCGATCCCATTTCGAGGGTCGGGTATAAAAACTCGATCATTCTCGGCCTGGTGATCTGCGGCGTCGGCTGCGCGCTCTTTTATCCGGCGGCGGAGTACAAAACCTACTCCTTTTTCCTAGGCGCGCTTTTCGTTTTGGCCTCGGGCGTCACCATCCTTCAAATCGCCGCTAACCCCTACGCCGCAAGGCTCGGAGCCCCGGAAACGGAAACCAGTCGGCTCAACCTCGCCCAGGGCTTCAACTCGCTGGGCACCACCCTCGCCCCGGTGGCCGGCGCCATCCTCATCTTCAAGGTCTTCTCGGATGGAACCATCACGGTCGACTCCCTAAAGGCCCCGTATCTCATTTTCGGCGGCGCCTTCTTTCTTCTCGCGCTCGTGGTGAAGGGCGCGACCCTGCCCAAGATAGCCAGCGAAGAAATCGTCTCGGGAACCGAGGTGCTGAAATTCCGCCACCTCACCCTCGGGATGATCGCCATTTTTTGCTACGTCGGCGGCGAGGTGGCGGTGGGCAGCTTTCTGATCAACTTCTTTCAGCTCGAGACCATCATGGGCCTCGAGGAGGCGGAGGGCAGCAAATTCCTGGCGTTTTATTGGGGAGGCGCCATGATCGGCCGCTTCCTGGGGGCCGTCTCCATGGGCTCGATGACCGATACGGTGAAGAGATACGGCGTCATGGCGCTGCTTTCGCTCTCTTCCTTCCTGTTCATTTACCTGGTGACCGGTATCGAGAACGAGAACGGCGTCTTTTCCCTGGATCTGCTGCCCTTCGGAGAGGTCGCGCTCTTTCTCGTTTTCCTGCTGCTGAACTTCCTGGGCTTCGTCTTCGGCCGCGGCAATCCGGCGCGGACCCTCTCCATCTTCGCTTTCGCGGTGATCCTTCTCCTGATCGCCACCACCTTCAGCTCGGGCTCCACGGCGTTTTGGTGCGCCATCGCGATCGGGGCCTTCAACTCGATCCTGTGGTCGAATATCTTCACCCTGGCCATCAAGGACCTCGGCGAGTACACCAGTCAAGGCTCCTCGCTGCTCGTCATGATGATCGTGGGCGGCGCGGTCATTCCCGCCTGCCAGGGCGCCGTGGCCGACCTTTTAGGCAGCATCCAGCTCTCGTTTCTCGTTCCCCTCGCCTGCTACGCCTACGTGCTTTTCTACGGGCTGAGCGGACACAGGATGCGATCCGAGCCCCTGCCTCGCTGAGGAAGCCGCCTGCGGTCCGGCCGATCCGCGGCGGCGACACCCGCTCGACCGCAGGCCTTGCGGGTACTGGTATCCTGTTTGAGAAATTCCGTGCCTTATTCGCGAGGTCATTTTCGTCTCTGGCAAGGCGCATCGACGCAGGGATACTGGGGGTCTCTCGAGGAGATGCAACGCCGCCAGAGGCGAAAAGGGGCCGCGAGAAGGTATGGAACTTTCCAAACGGGACGCTAGGCCCTCCTGAAGGTCGCCACGTAGCTGGTGGGCGCCGAGGAGGGCTCGAACGAGCCGGGGTATTCGGTGCCCGAGAGATCGTAGGCAATCCGGATCTGGTCGGCCTCGAGGAACTCCACGATCGCGAAAAAGGTCTTCCCCACGTTGGGCCCATGCTGGCCGACGACCTTCATTTGAACCGGCGTCTCCTGCGGATGAATCTCGCACAATCCGCAGTCGATGGCTCCCGCCAAGTTGACGGCGTACGCGTTCTCCATGAGCGTGAGCTTGGTAGCCGAGACGATCTCTTCCGCCATCGCCGCTCCCGCCAAAACGCCGCTCAGGGCCTGCCATTCACCGTAAAACTTCTGCCGTTCATCGTGCATGGGTTCTTCTACCTCAAAAGTTCACGGACCTATCCGTGAGCCAGCCTCCGCTGGATGGATCATGGGCTTCACCCTCAGAGACCTCCGAAGGCGGGAGCCGGTGTCGGTTGACGCAGCTGATCAGACTAGCGATCGTCCCCAAACGCTGTCAATCGCGGCGCTCCGCAGGTCGAGGCGCCGGAGACTGTGCGAAAGCGGATCGCCGCGAGGCTAGCGGGTCGAGGCGGGGGCGGGGCGATCGGTGCCGCGCGGGGCCACCGAGTACGCGACGATCTCTTCCTGATCGCGCAGGTAGATGCGGTCGTCCACGACGGTCGGCGCGGTCCACGAGGTGCTCTTCAGCGCTTCGACCCTCTGGCGCTCCGTCACGCCCTGGCGGGTGAGCTCGAGAAGCGTCAGGACGCCCTCCTCGTCGAGGGCGATCGTGCCGTGCGGGGTGGTGACGAAGTTGGCCTGGGTATAGCCGCGCTCCCGCCACAGGATCTTGCCGGTCGCCACGTCGACGCCGGCGAGCACCCCGCCGCCCCCGCCGATGGCGGCATAGGCGGTGTCGCCCTCAACCACCGTATTCCAGTGGTGCACCTTGAGTCGGTCGTTGGCCCACAGCTGCTCGACCCGCGTTTTCTCGCCGCTTCGCCGGAGCTGCAGGACGCGGCCCCCGGCCTCCTGCTGCGAAACGATCCACAGCCGCTGAGTCTCGGGCATCCAAACCGGCATCGACGCGTGGTTCTGATAGCCGTTTTTGATCTCCACCCGCCACAGCGAGGCGCCGGTCTGGGCGTCGAGCCCGTAGAGCGCATCGTGGCCGAAATACACCAGCTGACGCTGCCCCTCGAGATCGATCACCAGCGGCGTGGCGTAGCTCACGGAGGTGGGGGCGCTCTGCCAAACCGGTTCGCCGGTCGAAGGATCAAAAGCCACGGCGCCGGCCCGCTCCCCGCCGACCAAAACGACCACGCGGCCGCCCTCGAAGATCGGGCT
>JBCCLG010000409.1:0-5482 GCA_039027015.1 Acidobacteriota bacterium
CCCGCGCCGCCGGATCGGCCTCGATCCGCGCCCGGATGGGGCCGCTCGACCCTCGAATCACGGCGTCGCGCCGGGCCGTCATGAGCGCATAGAGCGCCTCGGCGTCGCCCCCGCCGGCGAGCGCGGCGAGCGCGGGGCCTGCGCTTCCGAGGCCATCGGCCAGGGCTACCGCAATCAGGCGCTGGGCCTCCGGCAACCGCGCCGCCAGCCGCCGGGCCCGAGGAACCGACGCCGGCGACCTCAGAAAAGAGCGCACGAGCCCGAGGGGCTCGAGGCCCGCCGCGGGCTCGGGCGCGTGGCGGGCCAGGAGCAGCTCGAGCTTCACGCCGCTGAGGGCTCGATCGCCGAGCCTGGCGGAGCGCGTTTTGAGCAGGTTGCGGCGGTCGCGGTTCTGCGGCGCGCCGGCCGAGAAGGCCCGCGCGCCCGCCGCGTCGAGGCGCCAGGTTGCGAAGAGGTCCTCCGCCGAGCCGACGCCCAGGGCCTGCCACCCGGGTCCGGCGCGCTCGAGGGTCTCGAGAGGGTCCGGCAGGGGCGCCTCGGAGGCGACCAGCACCAGGGAGCCGCCCGGCAGCGGCTCGTAGACGTGGAGGTGGGGAAAGACCTCCAGAAGGGTCGCCAGCAGGCTGCGCAGCAGATCCTCGTCGAGGAAGGTCAGGCCGATCCACTGGCTGAAGACGCCCTCGGGAGAGAGCCGAGCGCGCACCAGCTCGAAGAACTCGCGGGTGAAGAGGTGGGAGGCGCCTGCCGTCCACGGGTGGGAGGGCTGCGACACGATGACGTCGAACTCGCTCTCGCCGAGGGCCAGGGCGGAGCGCGCGTCCGCCACGTGCAGGCGAAGCCGCGGATCGGCCAGCGGGTCGTCGCCGCGGCGCCCGGAGAGAAATCTGTTGGCCGCCACCACCTCGGCCTCCAGCTCCACGACTCCCACGCGCTCGAGCGAGGCGGGCGCCGCCGCCGCGGTGAGGCCGCCGCCGAGGCCGATCACCATCATCGAGCGCGCCTCGGGGCGCATGGCCACGGGCATCATGGAGAGCCAGCGCGCCACGGTGATCGGGTAGGGCGAGGCGCCCTGGGGCTGAATGACCGACTCGGGGAGTCCGTTGGTGGTCAAGCGCCAGCCCGGCGGCTCGGCGGCGAGAAGAACCGTGGAGCTGCGCCCCACCTCGTAGAAGGCCACTTCGCCCTGAGCCCGCGCGCCCGAGATCGGCAGGGTCTTGATCACCGCCCAGGGCGCGGGCAGCGGCAGCGCCCCGTAGAGCGCCAGGTTTCCCGCCAGCGCCGCCAGCAGAGTTCGACTCGAGCCGCGGCGAACCCCCGTCGCGCAGGCCAAGCTCCAGCTGATCAGGGTCAGCAGGCTGGCGGTGCCGGCAAAGCGCAGCGAAGGCAGCAGCACGTAGCCGGCGCAGAGGGCCCCCGCTACTGCGCCAAGAGTGTTCCACCGAAAAACGCGGGCGCTGGCCCAGGACGCCTCCTCGGCGCGGGTCGCCAGAAGGTCGACCGCCACCGGGAACGAGGCGCCCATGAAGAGGGTGCCCGGCACCAGGCAAAGGGCGGCGATCAGCGCCGCCGAAAGGCCCCGCTCGGTCGCCGTCTCGAGCATCGGGCCCAGGGCCCAAAAGGCGAGCCAGCTGCAGAGCGCCACTCCCAGATGACAGCAGGCGAAGAGCTCGCGGGTGGAGAGCGGCAGCTCGAGGCGCGAGACCAGCATGGAGCCGGTCGCCAGCCCCACCAAAAAGAGCCCGAGCATCAGGCCGAAGGCGTAGACGCTGCCGCCGAGAACGTGTCCGAGAAGCCGCGTCCACAAAACCTCCCAGCCAAAGGAGGCGACGCCGGCGAGGGCCATCACCACCAGCACCCCGCGCGTTCCGGGCCGAGCTGCGGCCTCAAGAGGGGCTGCCGCGGGCGTCGGGGCCACCGCATCGAGTCCGCCACGGCGCGCCAGCGTGAGGGCCAGCGCGCCGGCAAGAACATTGAGCGCTGCGCCTATCCAAATGGCGGCCCCTAGCCCGAGCTGGGGCAGCAGCACAAAGGCGGTGAGGAGGGCGCCCGCGGCCGCGCCGAGGGTATTGACGCCGTAGAGCAGCCCGCTCCGTTTGCGGATGGCGCTTTCCTCGGTCACGGCGTGGCGAACTAGAAGAGGCAGGGTGGCGCCCATCAGGGCGACGGGGAGAAGAAGAACGGCGAACGACGCCGCGAGGTAAAAGAGGGTCGACTCGAGACCGGCCGCGCGGCCGAAGTCGCCGCCCGCGAAAAGCGCCCGGTGAGCGCCCTCCGCCAGCCCGATGGCGACCGGCACGCCGAGGGCCAGAGCGGCGATAGCCAGCTCGGCAAGGGCGTAGAGCTCGAGCGGCCGCCGCACCCGGTGCAGCCAGCGCTCCACCGCCCAGGCGCCCGCCATCAGGCCGAACATATAGGCCGCCAGAACCGCCGAGACCGCCAGGTCCGAAGCGCCGAAAACCAGCGAGAACTCAACCGTCCAGGCGGTCTGGTAGATCAGCCCCGCGGCGCCCGAGAGCAGAAAGCAGCCGAGGATGACGGGAAACGAGTCCGTGGAGGAAGCGCCGCGCAATGCCATGAGGCGCCACTCTAACCGCGCCGGTGAGCCTGTGGCTTCAGCCCGCCTTCTTTGAACGGAGCTGAGCTTACGCCCCATGGGCCCCGTCACGGAATCCTGCCCGACAGGCGCGCTCATGAGAGCGTCCGACATCCTGCCATTGGGCGAAGGGCTAATATTTGCTTTAATGATAATTCTGATAATTTAGTAGTGTAAAACTTTACTTATTGTTGGCATACATTTACACTTCAGCTCGTTGAGACCGTTCATTCATCAGCAAGGAGAAAGACATGAAGGCAAAGTCTGTACTATTCTTCTGCTTTATTCTCGCGATCGCCGTCGTCGGGTCGCTGCAAGTAAGTGCCAGTTGTGACATACACGGCAACCAATACGACAACTCGAAGAGCGTGCGGTTCGGCGGTGTGCCGCTCTGTGCTTCGACCGGGCCAGGGTGCATCGAGACCTACGGCTGTGGCTCGAGCTGCACGACAACGGTTGGAGGCGGAGGAACCTTCTGTGGGCCTTTCCATGACTCGCCTTGGCCTTGAAGTAAACCTAGATAAACGTCGACTCTCGCTCTGAGCAGCGTTGCTCGCGGCCGCGAGCTTGAGGTTCGCCGGTCCGGCCTTGGCTTCCGAGCCGGCCGGATCGGGCCTCCCGCAGAAGCAGTGGCAGGTTGCGTCAGAAACCGCCCTGCCCGCGGCCCTCGCCTGGGCTCGGGTTGTTCGACACCGTGAGCGATCGAAGGAGGTCCTTATCGCTGACCTTTATTCGGGGCTTTACCGGTGGAGATTTGAGGCTTCTGAAGAGCCGACGAGGCTCGTGCGACAAGGAAATGGTCAGCGCGAAATTTGGCAGCTCCATGCCCTCGGGATCTCGGAACGCTACTTCGCGATCGGTGCTCCGGCTCTGGTAGCGGGCTGGGGCCAAATCGCCAAAGACCGCTGGGAGTTCGAGGGCTTCGAGGCTGCAGACCTGATCATGGACCTCGACGTAGCTGGCGAAACCCTGCTCATGCTGGCACCTCGGCGCAACAAGTCCGGCGATTTCGCGCCGGACGGCGCGATCGCCTGGATGGGATCGATCAGCAAGGACCTGGAGGACCTCCGGCCCGTGCTCTTTTCCGAGGATGGGCCGGGAGCTGACAGCGTGGGTCGGTGCGGCATGATCAGCGTCGGCTCGGCGCGTTTCCTCGCTGACGGATCCTTTCTGGTCGTGCCGGGAGTCGAGGACGGGGCATACCATCTCGGCCCCGAGGGCAAGCTCATGACCGTCTGGTCGTCTGAGAGCATCGGGTATGAGAGCGGATGTCCTCTGAGTGAAGAAGAGGAGTATCGGCTTGCGGTCGATGAACCTGCCCGCTGGTCCTGGATCAACGGGCGCCCGACGGTCGACGAGATCCTCCCGCTCGAGAGTGGCCCTGGGATCGTCCTTCGGGAAATGACGCCAGACGGAGTAGGGTGGAAGCTCGCACAGCGGGCGGCGGATGGTAACTGGGTCTCGGAGGCTCTCCCGCTGTCGTCTTCCTCCAAGTGGGCGCACATCAGCGGTGACGTCAACGGTGATCGCCTGACGCTCCTCGTTTGGGCCTATGGGCTGAGATCAGACGGCCCGGAAGCCTCTCCACGGCTCGTGATCCTCGAGCGTCGCTGAGTGTCTTCGCCCTTCCTTTCTTTGGCCGCGTTGTTTCTGTGGAGCCCCTGGGCCCCTCAATGGGTCGAGATCTCTACAGGTGGCGAAGTCGTTAAGCGCTTCGGGATGCCGGTCCATCTTCAGGAGACGGGATCCGGCATCTCGATTGACCAGGTGTGGTTTTGGTCCGGTGAGGTCTCGCCTCGCCGACTCGACCGCGCCGAGATCGAGGGCCTGCGGAAATTTCGCTACGAGCCTTCTGATTCAAGAGTTCGGGTCCGTCTGGGAAAGAGCGAGGGCCAGGAGGCGCTAGCGGGCTTGGTGATCGCGGCGCCGGAGCCGATGTGGGCCGAAGTGCCAGAGAAGTTTCTGCCGAGATGGCCTGTCGAGACGGGAGCGTCTCTGGCCCTTCCGAGAGATCCGGATGAAAAATGGCGCTTCCGCTGGGTCTCATCGGAACTTGGCTCGTGGTGGACGGACAGCCGAGCAGGGAAGCCGGAGGCCACTCTCGACCCCACCTTCGCTGCGCCGCTTGAATTCACCGCGGCCAGCCGCAAAAGTGGACCGCTCCCGGGCGCCAACCTACACCTTTCGGAATCGTCTCTGGCGCGCGGCGCCCAGCGCTTTCGGGCGCTCTTTCGGACCAACTCCGAGGGAGTCGCCACAATACCCGCGCTGCCGGATCTGTCGAACGTTTCAATTTTCGCATCGGCGCCGGGCCATATTCCGCGAGCCTTCTCCGGTCTGCCCAGCATCCTCCCCGAGACCCTTTGGCTCGAGCGGGGCGTCTTCGTGCGTGGGCGCTTTCTCGACGTCGAGCGAAGGCCGATCGCCGGGGTGGTCGTGCGTCTTGAGACCACGATCGGTGCGATCTTTTGGTCGGTGGAGAGGACGAGCAGCGCTGAAGGCCGATTCGAGTTCACTGGCGTTCAGCCCGGGATGGGGGTGGCACAAGCGGTAGCGCGAGGCTTTGGCTCCCGCCGCGCAGAGATTGAGATCGGGCCCGAAGGTCTCGATCTCGGAGATTTGATCCTCGAACCGGAGGCGCAGCTCGAAGTCCGTGTGGTCGATCCGGACAGCCAGCCCGTCGGGGGTGCTACCGTCACCGTGCTTTCTGGTCCGTCGGCGACTGCGGACGCCGAAGGGATTGCCAGGATCGGGGGGCTCTCCGCCTCCGAAAGGCTCGATCTGGAAGTCGATGCTGGGGGGTACAAGAAATCAGATACCTTTGCCAGGCCGCCACTGCCGCCGGCTCTCGAGGTAGTGCTTGAACCGGTCTTTACGGTGACCGGACGC
>JBCCLG010000410.1:0-5481 GCA_039027015.1 Acidobacteriota bacterium
CGGGGATCGCCGTGGCCGCCGCGTTGGGGGCAGCGCTGCACAAAAACGCGGCCGCGCCCCCGCCGCGGGCCGCCACGACCGACGCGCGCCTGGCCGTTTTGCCGGCGACCAACCTCGACGGCGAGGCCTCCCTCGACCGCTGGGGTGACGGCCTGACCGAGGCCATGGTGTTCGCCCTCTCGCGCGCCAATCGCATGCGGGTCGTGCCTCAAACCACCCTCTCCCAGCTGGTTGTAGAGGGGCGGGGACTCGAGGAGTCCGGCATCGACCTGGCTTTGGAGACGTCTCTCGGTCGCGCTGGGGAGAACGTCCGGATCTCGCTCAAGCTGGTGGACGTGGGGGGCGATGAATATCTGTGGCTGCGCGACTTCGAAGTCGAGATCCCGCGGGGAGCTATCGAGATTCGCCTGCTCGGCGAACACGTGGCCGACGCCCTCATGCCGGCGATTTTTCAGAACCTCCAAACCCTCGATCGGGGCCTGCTGAGCCCCGATCCGCGGGCCAAGCGGGCGTTCTACCAGGGCCGCGAACGCTTTTGGCAGGACCGGCAGCAGGCCAACCTTGAGGCCCAGGACTTGTTTCGCGAGGCGATCGAGCTCGATCCCGATTTCGCCCTGGCCCGGGCCTACCTGGCCAAGGCCCTGGCCCTCGAGATGCTGAGATACGGCGCTCCCGAGGAAACCTTCGATCTCGCGATGCACCAGGCCCGGGAGGCTTTGGCGATCGAGCCGAACCTGCCCGAGGCGCACAAGGCCATGGGTCTGGCCTATAGCGCGACGCACCGCATGGCGATGGCCCAGGGCGCCTACGAGGCGGCCCTTGGGGCCTGGCCCAACTACGATGAGGCGCTCAGCGACCTGGCGGTGACGCTGCTGCGGCGCGGGCGCTGGGATCGCGGGATCGAGGTGCAGTCCAGGCGCGCGCGATTCAGCGCCAGCAGCCGCGCGACCATGGCGCTGGGCCTCCACTGGCTGGGCCTCAACGAAGAGGCCGCCAAGTGGTGCGAATTCATCCTGCGGCGGGACTCCGAATATCCGCTGGTCCAGCGGATCCTGGCGCAGCAGGCGATTCTCGAAGGGCGTCACGGCGAGGCGCGAGATCGGCTCGAGCGATATCTGGCGCGCAACCCCCGCTGCGTCGAGTGTCTCCTGGTCGCGGGCGAGAATGAGATTTTCGCCGGAGACCCGGAGGCGGCGGTGGTCTTCGCGCGCCGAGCCGTGGAGCAGGCGCCCGACCTAGGCCCCTCGCGCCTCATGCTGGCCAAGTCTCTTTGGCTCTCGGGCGAGCGGCGCGAGTCCTCCGAGCTGCTCGCGAAGCTCGAGAGCGAGGCGCTCAGCATGCTCGAGAACTCGGCCGACAATCCCCGTTTCCCGTGGCGATTGGCGACTCTCGCGGCCCTGCGCGGCGACGTCGAGACCGCCGTGGCGCATTACGAGGTCGCCGTGCAGCTCGGTCATCGCTGGGTGGAGCGGGATCTGGCCGACCCGATCTTCGCGCCCCTCAGAGAGGATCCCCGCTTTCTCCGCCTCGCGGCCGGCGTCGAGCGGCAGGTCGCGGACATGCGAAGCCGGGTGGTGGCGCACGATTGGGAAGGCGCCGCCTACAGGTGCCACGCGGCGACCCGGGGCGGAAATCCCGGCGCGAGCACGGCGGAGGCGAGTCCCGCAGAAGGATCCGAATCCGATCGTCGCGAGTCTTGACGCGGCCGAAGCGAGCCTCGGCCCGGGGCCCGGATTCGCCGAGCCGGTTGAGGGCCGGTTGCTATAAAATGCAGGCTTCCAAATACGCGAAATCGTTCGGAGAGAAGCATGGAAGCCAAGGGCGAGAAGAGGCCCGCGACAAGGCACGAAACCGCTCGGCGTTCCGGCTCGAGCAGGCTCCTCCATCCGGCGCTCGGCGCACGCCTAGAGCTTCGAGTTACGAGCGTCCGGCCCCGTGTCTGAGCTTCCGGCTGCCTTCCGTCAGCCGAGCGAGAGCCGCAGGCCGCGTCTGGTGGTCCTCGCCGGCCCCCGGGAAGGCGAGTCGTTCACTCTCGCGTCCGAGCCCCTCTCCGTGGGCCGCCATCCCAACAACAGCCTGCAGCTGAATCAGGCCACGGTCTCCCGCTGGCACTGCGTGATCGAGCCGACCCCCGCCGGCTTTTTGCTGCGCGATCTCGAGAGCACCGGCGGCTCCTTTGTCAACGGCACCGCGGTGCGCGAGCGGCGGCTGGTGCCCGGCGATTACCTCAAGGTCGGCGAGACGCTGCTGCTCTTTCTGCACGGGGAGGATCAGGACGAAACCTACGGCGGCGAAGAGGCCTTCGCCGCGGAGAGCGGCGCGCAGACCCGGCTCGGTGTCGACAGCACCTTCGAGCTGCCGGTGGAGCAGGTGCTGCGGCGCATGCTGCCCGCCAGACTCGAGACCGCCCTCAGCTCGAGCGATCGAGCCTCCCGGCACCTGGGGCTCCTGGTGCAGGCGGCGACCGAGTTTCAGACTTTCGATCGCGTCGGTCAGCTTCTCCAAAGACTCACCGACATCGCTCTTGAGGGGGTGCCGGCGGAGCGGTGCCTTCTGCTCTCCTCGGGCGATCGCTGGTCCGTGATCGCCGCGGCCTTCTCTTCGGAAAGCCCCGGCGGCGTCGAGGCTCTCAAGAAAAGGCCGATCAGCAGCTCGGTCTGCCGGCTGGTGCAGGAGCGGCAGGTGGCGGTGCTCTCCAACGACGTGGAGTCGGACCTTCCCAGCTCCGCGAGCCTCGCGAGTCTCGAGGTCTCCTCGCTGCTGTGCGTGCCTCTCGAATCGGCCACGGACGAGCAGCTTCTGATCTACGCGGATTCCCGCTCCCGCCGCTCGCCCTTCGACCCCGAGCACCTGGAGCTGCTCACCGCGGTCTCCGGCATCGCCTCGATGGCCTATCGGGTGCTGCGCCGCAGCGAGTGGCTCGAGGCCGAGAACCGGCGCTTTCGCGAGGCCCAGCTCGAGCACGACATGGTGGGGGAGAGCGCCGCCATGGAGGCCGTCCTGAAGCTCGTCGAGCGCGTGGCGCCCACCGACCTCACCGTTCTGATCACCGGCGAGAGCGGCACGGGCAAAGAGCTGATCGCCAAGGCGCTGCACGCCAACGGTCCGCGTCGCGAGAGGCCTTTCGTGGCGGTGAACTGCGCGACCCTCTCGGAGACGCTGCTCGAGAGCGAGCTTTTCGGCCACGAGCGCGGCGCCTTCACGGGCGCCGTCGGCCGGAAGCTCGGGCAGTTCGAGCTCGCCCACGAGGGCACCCTCTTTCTCGACGAGGTCGCCGAGATTCCGGTCGCCCTGCAGGCCAAGCTGCTGCGCGCCCTCGAGTCGCGGGAGATCAGGCGTGTGGGCGGAGATCGGCCGCGGACCATCGACGTGCGCCTGGTGGCGGCGACCAATCGCGACCTCGCCACGGCGGTGGCCGAGGGCAGCTTCCGCCGCGATCTCTTCCACCGGCTCGACGTGTTTTCGCTCGCCCTGCCTCCCCTGCGCGAGCGCCGTTCGGATATTCCGCTGCTCGCCCATCATTTCGCCAGCCGATCGGCCCAGCGCCTGCATCGTCCGGTGAGCGGCTTGACCGCGGCAGCCCAGGCGGCCCTCGAGGCCTACGACTGGCCGGGCAACGTGCGGGAGCTGCGCAACGCCATCGAGCGCGCGGTGGTTCTGGCGGCGGATGAGTTTTTGCGCCCCGAGGACCTGCCCGAGCTGCTTCTCGAGTGGGCGCCGGCGCCCGCCGATCACTCCGCGGGCTACCACCAGGCCGTGCGCCGGGCGAAGAGAGAGATTCTGCGCGCCGCGCTGGAGGAGGCCGGAGGCAGCTATAAGGAAGCGGCCGAGCGCCTTTCGCTCAACCGCACCTACCTCCATCGGCTGATCACCAACCTCGGCCTGCGCCTCGAAGAGCCCGGCTCCTGAAGCCCGACTCCTCCTAGGCCTGGAGTCCCGGGCTTTCCTGCGCTTCCGGGCTCCGAGGGCGCCCGCTGCGGCCCGTACCCGAGGGCCGTCGATTCGGGGCGCGGTTGGGCGGGTCTCCGATCGGAGACCTTGCGGGTGGCCGATCGGAGACGCTGCCGAGAGCCGCCGTCCGCGCCGAGGGCTTGAGGGCCTAGAGAAAAGCCGCCGCCGCGCGGCCTTTGGAGCCGTGGCACGGATGCTGCTGTTGGGGTCTCCCGCGTCCGCCCGCATGGGGCGGATGCGGCAATAACCACAGGAGACTCTCCATGGCAGATTCCGACATCGCCGTCGCGACGCTCCCCGGGCCCCCAGGCTCTCAGGGATACGAAGCGCCTTTCAACACGGTTCAGCACAGCTCGCAGGCGCTCAGCGGCCGCCTCGGCGCGCTGGAGATCCCGCGAGCCGCGCTGGCCCGCGATCTGACCGTTCCCTCGGGCGCCCGTCTCGATCTTACCTCTGAGAGCGCCTCGGCCCTCGAGCCTCGGCGCATCGAGACCCCGAGCCTCCGGCAGTACAAGGGCTGGATCGGCCGCCCTGACGAGGCCGCCGAGGGCCTTCTCGCGGATCCGGGCGCCGAGGCCGACCTCGAGGCCGCGGGGCGGCTCTACCTCTTTGGCGACTCGAGGCTCGTAGCGGCGAGCGATCGCAGCGCCATCGAGCGCGAGCGCGGCCCGTTTCGCGCCGCCGTCTACGCCGCCCGCCGGGTGGTGGTGGAGCCCGAGGCCGCGCTGGTGGTCTCCGGCGACCCCGCCATCCTGCTCTTCGAGGAGCTGGTGCTGCGCGACGGCGGCCAGCTCGTGACCTACACCGCCACCCACGCCACCTTCGGGCTTCTCCGCAAGCTCGAGAGCCAAGGCGCCCGGGCGCTTTGGCACTGAGGAGCAGACGACCATGAGCGACTCCAACTCCGCCATCGTGACCGTCTCCGAGGCGGGCACCCGCTTCGTCACGCCCGAAGACACGCTCTTCATCAACGAGACCCACGTGACCTTTGAGGACGTGGTGATCCAGGGGGGCGAGATCGTCACCCGGGCTGAAACCACCGCGATCTTCAAGAAATTGACCCACGAAAGCTGAGGGCAGAACCCATGATCGAAAGATCCGTCACACGGATGGCCACCGACCTGGGCGAGGGCGACATTCTCGTGCTCGGCAGCTCCGGCCTCAACGGCAAGGCAGGGGACTCGGGCACCCACGGTGATCCCGGCACCAACGGCAAGAACTGCAACTGCAATTGGGCCAGCGGCTGCAGCGGCTGCGGCGCCGGCGGCAGCGGCGGCGACGGCGGCACGGCCAAGAACGGCACCCCCGGCGGCGACGGCCTGACGGCCTTTCCCGCCACCTTTGAAATCCAGGAGCTGGTGGGTGACGTCGTCATCTTCTCGTCCGGCGGCAACGGCGGTCGCGGCGGCTCCGGCGGCGATGGCGGCAACGGCGGTAACGGAGGCAAGGGCGGCAATAAGGACCAGGACGGCGCCTATAAATGCAACGCCTGCGACGGCGGCGACGGCGGCGACGGCGGCGACGGCGGCA
>JBCCLG010000411.1:0-5473 GCA_039027015.1 Acidobacteriota bacterium
AGCCACAGGCCGTCGCCGAGCGATCGCACCACCCGCCCCAGGGTCGAGCGGGTCCAGCCCGCTTCCGCCAGGCGCGAGTCCACGGGAAGCACCCGCAGCTCGGGCTCCGCCAGCTCGAGAATCGGGGTCGGCCGCACGGTCGCCCCAGGAATCGCCTCCTCGAGGAGGGCGGTGCCGAGCGCCCCCGCGGTGAGCAGCGCGTCGTGATCGCGCGACTGGAGCAGCACCTCGATCGCCCGGTTGCCCTGGTAGTTGCCGAAGAGGTTGCCGCGGATCACGAAGGCCTCAACATCCGGAAGATCGACCACGATCTCCCGCTCGATCAGCTCCAGAAGATCCGTGACCTGCCTTTGATCGCGCGCCCGAACGCCCAGCGCGCCGGAGCTGGATCCGCCCCAAAAATAATAGTTGCGCAGCGCCGGCTCACGCTCCCCCGCCATGTACGGCGCGAGCCTCTCGGCCAGCACCTCGGCAACTTCCCGGCGCAGGGTTTCGGGGCTCGAGCCCGGGGGCAGCTGCAGAAACGCGTCGACGGCGTCGCGCTGCACCGGCGGCAGGTAGTCGAGGGGCGGCAGAAAGAGGCTGGTCACCAGAATCGGCGCGCTCACCAGGCCTGCGATCCACAGGCCGCGATGCAGCGGGCGGTCGGTGACCGCCACGAGTCGCGTGGCCCAGCGCCGCCACAGATGAGCGTGGCGATCCTCCAGGGACTCATCGCGCAGAAAGCGGCGCGCCGCGGCCGGCAGCAGGGTCACCGCCACCACCAGCGAACCGATCACCGCGATCGCGATGGTGAGGGCGAGATCGGCGAACATCTGACCCTCCACGTCTTCGAGCAGCAGCACGGGAAGGAAGATGGCCACGGTGGTGGCCGTCGAGGCCAGAAGAGCTCCCCACACCTCGACGGTTCCGCGCTCCGCGGCTTCGCCCGGCGCCACGCCCCGCTCGCGCAGCCGCACGATGTTCTCCAGCACCACGATCGCCGCGTCGAGCACCATGCCCACCGCAAAGGCCAGGCCCGCCAGGGAGATCACGTTCAGCGAACGACCCGCCAGCTCGAGCACGGCGAAGGTGCCGCAGAGGGAGAGCGGGATGGCCATGGCCACCAGGAGGGTCGCTCGCACCTGGCGCAGAAACCACCACAGGATGCCCACCGCCAGGAGAACGCCCAGAGCCAAATTCGAGGTCAGCAGCCTCACCGCCCTCAGGATGAAGACCGAGGGGTCGAAGGACGGCTGGAGATCGAGACCGTTGGCGGCGAGAAGGCCCTCGCGCAGCTCGGCGGCCACCGCGCGGGCCTTGACCAGGGAGGCGAGCACGTTGGCGTCGGTCTCCCGGCCGAGCCTCAGGGCGGCCGCCGGATTGCCGTTCTGCAGCACGTAAAAGGAGTTATCGCCGGGCTCCACCGAAATTTCGGCCACGTCGCCGAGGCGCACCGGGCGCTCGTCGCGCCAGTCGAGGATCAGGTCCGAGAGCTCCTCCGGACGATATCGACCCTCAAAGCGCAGGGTGTATTGGCGGCGGCCCACCGGCACAAAGCCCGCCGACACGTCGTCGGAGCCGCCGACCCTCTGCGCCATCTCGGGAATCGCCACTCCCAACTCGGCCGCTCGGCGCGGATCGAAGGTGATGCGCAGCTGATCCGCCGCGCCGCTGAACAGCTCGACGTCCGACACGCCGTCAACGGCCTCGAACCTCGGCTTGATCTCGTCCTCCACCAGCTGGCGATAGGACGCGATGGGGCGCTCGTTGCCCGGCAGCACCTGGATGAAAAACCAGATTAGCGAGCCGGCGTCGCCCTGATCGCCGCCCAGCGAAACGCGCGGCGGCTCGGCATCGCGAGGCAGCGGCGGCACCCGATTCAGGCGGCCCAGCACCTCGATCAGCGCCGTGGTCATATCGCTGCCGAGGGCGAAGGTCAGGGAGATCGAGGCGTTCCCTGGGTTGGCGTTCGACCGCATCTCCTCAAGACCCGGCAGGCCCTGAAGCACCTCCTCCTGCGGCTCGAGGATCTCCGCCTCCATCTCGAGGGGCGAGGCCGCGCGCCAGGAGGTCGAGATCGACATTTGGGGCCGATCGATCGCCGGAAAGAGCTGGATCGGCAGCTCGTGCAGGCTGACCAGCCCGGTCAGAAGAACGGCGAGGGCCGCGACGGCGGATCCGGCGGGACTGTCCAGGGCTTTGCGGGTCAGCTTCATGAGATGGGACGAGCCTCTCTTCGAGGCGGCGATCATACGACGAGCGTCCTCGACCGAGAGCGCCTCTGTGGGGAGACCGGTGCTAGATTCCCCGGGTCCCACGAACCGCCGACCCGCGCCCCTGGAGCCCCGGATGAGCCAGCCGCAAGATCCCTCGTCCCCCGAAACCCTGAGTCAGATCGTCGCGTGGATTCGCTCGTCCCTCTCGCGGGGCGTCGCCGATCCTCGCTCGTCCTTCCACTGGCCGACCCTCGCCACCGTAACGGCGGAGGGCGAGCCGAGGATGCGCACCGTCGTGCTCCGCGGGCATGACGCCGAGCGGCGCGAGCTTTCCTTCTTCACGGACCGGAGGAGCGACAAATGTCCGGAGATCGAAGCCGCGCCCGGCTCCGCCGTGCACGTGTACGACGGGAGAAAGAAGATCCAGCTGCGCCTTCGGGGCACCTCTTTTTTGCACTTTGAGGGGGAGGCTTGGGAACGGGCGTGGGAGCGCGTGCGGCGCGGTCGAACCGCCGACTATTCGCACGCCCCTAAGCCGGGCAGCCCGGTGCGCACCTTTGACGGCTTTGAGCCTCAAGGGGCGGATCCCGAGAGTCAGTTCACCCTGGTGAGATTCGTCTACCGGAGCGCCGACTACCTCCACCTCGGCAAAAGCGCCCACCGGAGGGCGAGGATCGACTTCGCGAGCGACCCCGCGGTGGCGACCTGGCTCGTTCCCTAGGGGCCTACTCCCGGGGCCTGCTAGGCTCGCCGCGCAGCGACTCGTTCCGGGCGCTGACCGCCATATTTTCTTTTCGTGCGTCGCGCTTCCCGACTGGAGATCCAGCCATGAAAGCGCATTTTCTCGCCGCTACGCTCCTTGTGCCCGCCCTTCTTCTGGGCGCGTCCGCAGGCCTCGCCGAACCGCGCGGCGAGGCCCCGGTGGACCCCGCCACGGGGCTGCCCTGGAGCAACCCTTACCTGAGCTTCCTGCCGACCGGCGCGAAGCCCGACTTGGGCTACTGGCGCCGCGCCATGCGCGAAGCCGCCCGCGAACGCCGAGGGCCGCTGCCCCAGGAGGCGGAACCCGGCGGGCTGGAGGCGGCGGAGATCGAGCCCAACGACACCCTCGAGCAAGCTACGCCCCTCCCCGGCTTCGGCACCGGCACCGGCGATTCCTCGAGCCTTCGCCTCACGGGCTTCTCCACCGCCCCTCCGCCGCCCACCCTCCTCATGGGCTTTGCCGAGGACGATGGATCGATCCCGCTGGCCGGCGATCCGGGCCTCGTGCGCGGCGGCTCGGTGCGCATCCCGGGGCGTATCGGCGATGGCCCGTTCGGCAGCTCCTCCGGCGACCTCGACGTCTTCGCCTTCTCGGGCGTTGAACGCGGCGATCAGATCGTGATCGACGTCGGGACCGAGCGGCCGGCGGGCGCCCTCGACTCCGACGCGGTCCTCTACGACGCCGAGGGAGAGATTCTGGCGATCAATCAGGACGAGGACCCGCCCTCAAACCTCGACGCCCTGCTGATGATTCCGGCCCCGGAGGGCGGGGACTTCTACGCCATGGTGCTCGGCTCGCTCTTTCCTTTTCTGGGAATTCCCATCGACCCCTTCGATTCTTCCACCGGCCGCGGCGTCGGCAGCCTGGGCGACTATGACGTGACCCTGCGCCTCGACTCGGGCGATTCGGACTGGTTTCGAATCGATCTGGAGGCCTGCGACATCCTGGGCGCCAGCCTCTCGGGGGCCGGCTCCTATCTGGCGCTTCACGACGGAGCCGGCGAGCTGCTGATCGCCTCGAGTCAGGACCTCTCCGGCGCCTATCCCGACGCCTCGCCCCTGCCGGGCGGCGGGCGGGCGGCCCTCCACTTCGTGGCCGAGCGAACCGGGCCGCATTTTCTGCGCGTCCTGGGTCACGAAGGAGCCGACTACGCCGTCGATCTCAGGGCGCTGCGGCAGCCTGGCGAAGCCTCCAGCGAAGCCAACGTTCTCTTTGTGGACTTCGACGGAGCGAGCGTCAACACGGCGATCTTCGGCGCCTCGCCCCCGCTCCTCGCCGAGCTCTCGCCGCTGCGGGCCTTTCTCGGTCGCTGGGGTCTACCGCCGACCAGCGAAGATTCGCTGATCGACGCGATCCTGAGCAGCCTGGAGGAAAACATCCGGCGAGATCCCGAGGGCCGCGGCCCCAACCTCAGCTTTGATCTCGAGATCCGCAACAGCAGGGATCACCCGGATCCCTTCGGCGAGCCCGGGGTGAGTCGGCTGATCGTCGGCGGCAGCCAATCCGAAATCGGCTTCTCGACGATCGGCATCGCCCAATCCCTCGACCCGGGAAATTTCGAGCCGGCGGAAACCGGGGTGGTCCTGCTCGACCTGCTCAGCGGGCCGAGCGGCGGTCCCGACTCGCTCAACTCCTTCCCGCTCGCGCCGGGCGTTAGAAAGCTCGACTTCGTCGCCCTCGCCATCGGCAATATCGCGGCCCACGAAGCCGGTCACTTTAGCGGCAACTTCCACACCAGCACGCGCAACGACGCGGCGGCGCTGATGGACCAAGGCGGCAACCTCGGCAACACCCTAGGGGTCGGGGCAGACGGCGTTTTCGGAACGGCCGACGACGTCGACGTCGATTTCGTGGACGACCGCTTTGCGGAATCCGAGCGCTTCGCCGGAACCGAGAGCACCCTGACCGTGGTCTCCTGCGGCTATAGCGTCGAGAGCCTGTTCGACGACGACTTCGAAGGCGGCAGCGCGGACCGCTGGTCTAGCGTCGTGCCCTGAGGGCCTCTCGGCTCAGGGACGCAGCAGGTCTTCTCGAATCGCGAAGCGCAGCAGATCCGCCTGGGTCCGGCAGCGGAGCTTTCGGAGCAGGCGCGTGCGGTAGGTGCTGATGGTCTTGACCGAGAGATCCATCTCCCCGGCGATCTCCGTGACTGTTTGGCCGCCGGTGATGCGGCTCAGCACCTCGCGTTCACGGTCCGAGAGAAGGCTGAGGCTCGCCTGCTGCGACGTCGAGCGGGTGGCCAGAAGGGCCGTCAACTCGCTGCTGACGTATTTGCGACCGGCCCGCACCTGCCGCAGGGCCGAGTTCAGCTCCTCCTGGGTCGCGGACTTGGGCAGGTAGCCGTCCGCGCCGCTGCGCAGGCACGAGACCGCGACCTCCGAGGCGTCGTGGGCGGTGACCACGAGTACCGAGGGCGCGGCCTCGAGTTTCTTGATGTCCCGAATCGCGTCGCAGGCGTCGCCGTCGGGCATTTCGTAATCCATGACCACGATGGCGGGTTCCGACTTCTCGG
>JBCCLG010000412.1:0-5464 GCA_039027015.1 Acidobacteriota bacterium
AAGTCGCCGCCGGCCTCGGTCGCGAGGGTGGCTCCCAGGGTGAGGTAGCCGTTGGTCGACACCACCACGCTGGTGTAGCTGGTGCCGTAGTAGCTGAACGGCTCCTGGAGAGCCACCTCGGCAGCGCCGTCGTCATCGGCCGGGAAGGTACCGCTCGGAGTGAAAGTCAGGGGCGATCCGGTGCCTGAAATGTCCACCATCTGCACCGCGCAATTGGGGCTGCTGGCGTCGAAGATCACGTGGCCAAATGCGTCGGCGGGCGTCCCGTCGTTGCCGGCGGGCGCGGTGGCCGGGCGACCCGGCTTGTCGGGGGCACCTTTTTGGGCCGAGACGGGCAGGACCGCCGCGAAGGCGGTGAACAAAGCCAAGGCGGCGAGCGCCGGGGAGCCTGGACGAGGTGATCGGGGGCTCCTGCGGCAAGGGCCCTCGAGGCCGAAGGCGACGGTTCTCGGACGTTCGACGAGCGTCATAGGTCTCTTCTCCAAAGTTAGTCCACGGGAATGGATGGGTTCTGAGGCACGCCCGCCGGCGCCCGTTCTTGCCAAGCAAAAAAGCCGCTTTTCGCGTCAGAAGCGAAAAGCGGCTTTTCGGTTTGAGTCTCTTTTTACGCCCTTCCTAGAGGGGCGAGGGAGACTCGATGGCTGGCTTCGCCTGCCTTATTAGCGGCGGCGAACCACCCAAAGGCCGGCCAGGGCGAGCAGCGCGGCCAGGGCGCCGAGGCCCACCGTCGAAGCGGTCGGGATCGCCACGTCAACCTCGGTGGGAATACCTTCGCCACCGCCGCCGAGGCAGCCGGGCTCGACGCAGGCAGGATCGTAGATGCAGACGGCGTTCTGGTCGATGGTCGCCGGGGCGGCGCACACGTAGACGGCGGCGTCGTCAGCCAGCTCGTTCTGGATGGCCACCGCGCCGGTGTTCGGATCGAGCAGCCCCGTGGGGTCGTCGTAGGTGTAGTTGATCAGGCCGCTCTGGTGATAGAGGACCGCCTGGAGGTCATAGGTGCCGGCGCCCCCGAAAATGCTCCAGCCGTCCCAGAGGACGATGGTGCACGACTCGGCACCGGCCTCGCTGGCTCGCGGGCAGGCCGCGAAGTACTCTACGTACACGGTGCCGCCGGGGCCGTCGCCGTCGAGATCATTGTGGAACGGCATGATGCGGGCGTTGGCGGCGGGAGGGTTGTCGGGCATGGCCGGGAGCGGGCAGTCCTCGGAGAAGTCGCCGCCGGACTCGGTGGCGAGCGTAGCGCCCATGGTGATGTAGCCGTTGGTCGACACCACGACGCTGGTGTAGCTCGTGCCGTAGAAGCTGAACGGCTCCTGGAGGGTCACCTCAGCACCGCCGTCATCGTCGGCCGGGAAAGTGGCGCTCGCGGTGAAGGTCAGGGGGGTGCCGGTGCCCGAAATATCGACCATCTGAACCGCGCAGTTGGGAGTGCTGCCGTCGAAGATCACGTGACCGAAGGTGTCGGCGGGTCCTCCTCCGGTGCCGTTGGGCGCGATGGACGGGCGATTCGGATCGTCCGGGGCGCCCTTCTGGGCCACGGCCGGGATGGCGAGCAGGGTCGCCCCGGCCAGCGCCGCGGTCAGAAAAGACAGTTTGGTGCTCCGGTTGAAAGTCATCTCAGCTCCTTGCAAGGTCGAGAGCCCCTGAAATTTAAGGGCAAGGTGAGCGGCAGCCTAGCCGGAAGAGCCGTGCGTAGACGAAAGCGACTCGCGGATTCTGGCGCCGGCAGGGACCCCAACCGCCAGATGTTGTGGGTCCTGGGTTTTGAATGTCTACGGATTGTCGAGTATTTGGCGGCTGGAGTCAATGATTTGCTGCATTCGACTGGACATCGATGGCTCCCGGGTAGGGACCAGTCGCTTCTCGGCTGAATCGGCCTGCGCTTTGGAGGGGCGGGTCAGCAGATCCCGACTGAAGAGGTGACATTGGCTCATCCGTCTCAGCGCTCTCGCCCCGAGCTGCTATGCTCGGATCATTCTCGCAACAGCGCCCCTTTGATTCCCCAGAGCGACTCGCCTCTAGCAGGCCGCGAGCGCGCTCCGGGAGGCGCGGCCTAGAGGCCGCCCGCGATGCTCTATCCAGGAGAAAGAGATGGTCTCGACGAGATGGTTCCGGAACGATCTGAGTTTGGCCTTGGCTGCCGCGGTAGCCTTCTCCTCGCCGCTCGATGCGGGACCGCTCGACACCGCGGCCCCGTTCCGGGCGCAGCCGGGCTGGCAGCAGCCGACTCATCAGATCGCGCTCGACTATCTGGGCACCGGGCAGGGGTGGGCCGATCTCGACT
The DNA here is from genome assembly GCA_039027015.1 of Acidobacteriota bacterium. Lineage (GTDB taxonomy): Bacteria > Acidobacteriota > Thermoanaerobaculia > Multivoradales > J023 > JAUIJL01. The sequence continues at coordinate 2,288 of JBCCLG010000412.1, forward strand.
CCGACGGCTGCCCGGATTTGATCGTCACCTCCGGCACCGGCGGCAACAGCCTCTGGCGCGGGCGGTGCGACGGAACCTTTGAGCAGGTGCTCGACCCCGCGGTGGCGCAGCCCCAAGGGGAGAGCGCAGGGGTTTCCTTCGCCGACTACGACAACGACGGCGATACCGACGTTTATCTTCTGCAGCGCGGCCAGAATCGGCTGCTGCGCAACCGCGGCGACGGCCGATTCGACGACGTGACGGCCCTCGCCGGAGTCGGCGACCCGGGGCAGGGTCAGTCCGCGGCCTGGGGTGATTTCGACTTCGACGGCGATCTCGATCTCTACGTGGTCAACTGGTTTTATTACTACGAGATCACGCCGCTCGATCGCGACGGCTTCTATCGCAACAACGGCGACGGCACCTTCACCGACGTCTCCTCGTGGTTCGACCGCCCGACCCTCGAACGCCCAGGATTCGCCGCCTCGTTCGTCGACTACGACAACGATGGGGATCTCGACCTCTACGTGGTGAACGATAAGACCCAGGGTAATCCTCTGTGGCGTAACGACGGCGCCGGCTGCGCCGGCTGGTGCTTCACTGAGGTGTCGGTGGCTACCGGCGCCGCTCGTCCCGCGTGGGGCATGGGCCTGGCGATCGGCGATTACGACCACGACGGCGATCTCGACTTCTATTACTCCAGCATCAGTGAGGCGGTGCTCCTCCAAAACCAGATCAGCCAGGGGAGCGACTCCTTCATCGAGCGGTCGATCGAGGCGGGGGTCTCGCCGGACCTCACGACCTCGTGGGGAACCTTCTTCTTCGACTACGACAATGACGGCTGGCTCGACCTCTACCTCGCGACTATCAACTCGGGAGAGTTCGGCGGACAGACCGACCGTCTCTACTCGAACAGCAGAGACGGGACGTTCGCCGACGTCTCGGAGGTATCGGGCTGCAGCGACACCAGCTTTACGGTGGGCGCCGCCATGGCCGACTACAACCTCGATGGCTGGGTCGACATGGTGGTGGGCAATTACGGCGAGCACTTTCAGCTCTTCGAGAACCGCCTGGGAGCCAACGGCTCAGAAAATCGCTGGCTCCGCGTGCACGTCGAGGGGGGAGGGCCCGTGGACCGCGACGCTCTGGGAACGCGCGTGGTGGTGCACACGAGCGACGGGCTTTCTCATCTGCGCGAAAAGCGCTCGGGCTCCAGCATCGGCGCTGGAGACGAGAGGATTCTCCATGTCGGACTGGGCACCGCCGACATCACCGGCATCGACGTTCGATTCCTCGACGGCGAAACCCTGCAGCTCGGTCCGGTGACCCCGGGGCAGGTCCTGACCGTTCGCCACCCGCGCTGGGACGAGCTGCTGGTCGACGATTTCGAGTCCGGCGACACGATGCGGTGGAGCAGCACCCAGCAGCCGTAGAGGGCGGGGCGCGGCGCTGCGAGCGCGGCCGGATCAGCGCAGGAAGTAGGCCAGCTCCTCGAGGAAGATCAGCAGGTCGACGTTCTTGACCCTGGCCCTCTCGTCCTCGTCGATGTGGACCGCCGCGAAGTTGAGCACGGCACCAATACCGGCCTCCACCAGGGCGTCGTAGTTCTCCTGGGCCGCCTCCGCGGGCACCGCCAAGATGCCCATTTCGGCCTGCGTGTCGCGGACGATTTCGGGCAGGCGGGTCGAACTCTGGACCTTGAGTGGCCCGACCTCGTGACCGATCAGATCGGACTCGATATCGATCAGGGCTACGACCCGGAAGCTGCCGGAGTTGAGCCCGGGAAAGCGCGCGAGCGCGCTGCCGATATTGCCGGCTCCGACGATGATCGCCAAGTGCTCGCGCTGGAGGCCCAGGAGCTCCTCGAGCCGCTCCCGAAGATTCGCCACCTCATAGCCGACGCCTCGAATTCCGAACTCGCCGAATTGGGCGAGATCTTTGCGGATCTGCGCCGCCGACAGTTTGAATCGACGCGCCATCTCCCGGGAGGAGATGCGTCGAACGTTCTCGCGCTGGAGGCTCCTCAGGCCTCGCAGATACACGGAGAGTCGGTTGAGCGTCAGGGGTGAGATGTCTGTCGACTGCGCCATCGCCGGCGACCTTGCGGAGAGGGGAAGTTGGAGAAGCGGTGCGGGAGCTGCCTGGGAGGGTGGGGCCGGTTGGATTCTTCCACACTCGCGCGCGGCCATGAAGGGAGGAGCGAGCGCCCGTCGCGGGCTCTGCTGGCGTGTTACGATCCGCGCGCCATGGAAGATGCAGCAACTCAGTCTGACCTCAAGCAACGCGTCTGTCATTTGATCGTCGATCGTCTGAAGCTCGAGACCGAGCCCGGCGAGATCGACACGGCCGCCTCGCTCTTTGGAGAGGACGGCCTGGGCCTCGACTCGATCGACGCCCTGGAGCTCGTGCTCGGAGTCGAGCAGGAGTTCGGGGTTCGTATCGAAGACGAGGAGGTGGGCTCGACGGCCCTCGCCTCGGTCGACAGCCTCGCCGGATTCATCGCCTCCCAGTCGGCTGAATCGTCCTGAGCGGCCGCTCTCATCACGCGCCGGAGCGCAGGCTTTGATACCCCACGGATTTCCTTTCGTCTTCGTGGATCGGGCGCCCTCGGGCGCCGTGGTTTCGATGCGCCTGACGCAGTCAAGCTGGCTGAACCGCGAGAAAGAGCTGCCGGCGCCGCTCGCCGTCGAAATGATGGCCCAAGCCGTTCTGGTGCTCCTCTCCGAGGAAGCCGAGGGCGGTAAAGAGACGACCCCGCCGCCGCCCGCCGAGCAGGAGGGCTGGCCGGCCTTGGCCGGCATCGATTCCGTAAGCTTCGCCGAGGAGCTGGCTCGAAGCCCTCTTCAGGCGGGTGACGTGGTGGAGGCCGAAAGCTCGATCACCGGACGATTCGGCGCCATGACCAAGGTCGAAAGCGTCCTGCGCCGTGGCGGGCGCGTGATCGTCGAGGCGTCGCTACTTCTCGTCGCGGCGAGCTGACCGGTCAGGTCGGAGCGGCCCGCGCGGCAGGCTGAAAGCGGGGCACCTACGGCCTGAGGGTCGGACGTCGAAAGGCGAGGGCGGGCGCTGAAGGAAGCCGCGGAAGAGGCGACGGAGCGAGGCTTCAGGACCGTGAATTCGAAGCTGCGAACCCGGCGCTTCGAAGGCCATCTGATGTGGTGCGAAAGGGGGGACTCGAACCCCCACGTCCTTGCGGAC
>JBCCLG010000413.1:0-5449 GCA_039027015.1 Acidobacteriota bacterium
ATTTACGGCACGTGGGCCGCCAGCGGCGAGATCGACGTCATGGAATACATCGGCAGCGAGCCCGATCGAGTCTTCGGCACGATTCACTACGGCGCCTCTTTCCCGGGCAACGTCTTTTCCTCGACGGACACGTTTCTGCCGTCGGGCACGTTTGCAGACGATTTCTACGTCTACGCCATCGAGTGGGAGTTCGGCGAGATCCGCTGGTATTTGAACGACGTTCTCTACGCCCAGCGCGACTCCTGGTTTTCCACCGGCGGCCCCTTTCCGGCGCCCTTTGACGTCGATTTTCACCTGCTGCTGAACCTCGCGGTGGGCGGCAACCTGCCGGGATCCCCGGATGCGTCCACGGTCTTTCCCCAGGAGTTCGTGGTGGACTACGTGCGCGTGTACCAGGCGCCGAATACCCCTCCCTCGGTGACGATCGTCGAGCCGACGGCCCAGGACGCCCTCGAGCCCGGGCAGCCGCTGGTCATTCGGGTGGAGGCGACCGACGATAGCGCCGTCTCCCAGGTCGAGTTTCTCCAGGGAAACGCCGTGCTCGGAACCGACGACTCGGCTCCCTACGAGCTGACGGTGCCCGCGGTCGCCGCGGGCTGCTATTCCCTGAGGGCCAGGGCTCGGGACGATCAGGGGGTCCTCTCGGTCTCCGCGCCCGTTGAGATCACCGTCGGCTCGGGCTGTCCGCAGGCGCCCTATCGGCTCACGCCGGCGCCTATTCCTGGCGTGATCGAGGTGGAGGACTACGACCTCGGCGGTCCGGGCGTGGCCTATGAAGACTTTGACGCGGTCAACGCGGGCGGCGCCTATCGCGCCGATGAAGGCGTCGATCTCGAAGGCACGACCGACGTGGGCTTTGGCTTCAACGTCGGCTTCGTGCAGGACGGCGAGTGGCTGGAGTACACGGTGGACGGGGTCGCCGGCACCTATGACGTGGTGCTCAGGGTCGCCTCCAACGAGGACGGCGGGGCTCTGCGCCTCGAGCTGGACGGCGTCGACGTGACCGGCCCCCTCGCCTTCCCCGGCACCGGCGGCTGGCAGAACTGGCGCGACGTCACCTTTGAGGACATCGCCTTCGCGGGAGACGGCCTGCAAACGCTCCGCGTGCAGATGCTCGATGAGGACTTCAATCTCAACCGCATCACCATCCAGGAGCCCCTGCCTCCCGAGCCTCCAGGTCCGCTCGTTTTTGACGACATGGAGCACGGCAATCCCTTTGGCAACGGCTGGTTCACCTTCGGCGGCTCCGTCGGCGGGGGAGGGATCAACCCCGAGCCCGGCGACGTGCGACCGGGGGGCGGCGCCTTCTCGCTCACCACGGGCTGGGGCTCGGGCGGCGTGCCCGGCTTCTTCGGCGGCTTCGGCCGCACCTTCCCGCTGGACCTGACCGGCGCCGAGACCTTCAGCTTCTGGATCAACCCGAACGCCGACCAGGACTACACCCTCGAGATCAACCTTCAGGACGACGACAACGGAGACAACGTCACCAGCCCTCCCGACGACGACGAATTCCAGTATCTGTGCGTGGTCAGCCCGGCGGGTCCGTGCGCCATCGCCGGCGGCGGCTGGCAGCAGGTCACCATTCCACTCGAGGACTTCGAGCGCGATCGCTCGTTCCTCTTCGGCGGCAACGGAGTCTTCGATCCCTTCCTGGGGGATAACGGGCAGCTGATCAACGTCGCCATGGCGGTGATCGGCAACTCGGGCTCCGACGTCAACTTCCGCACGGACGACTGGATCTTCGGCGTTCCCGTGGAGCCCGTGGGCCCGGCGATCTGGGATGACTTTGAAGACGGCAACGCCTTTGACTGGGCCTTCTTCGGCGGCAACGCCGCGGGCGGGGGCGGCGGCGTGCTCTTCGATCGTCCCTTGGCCGGCACGGCCTATTTGAGCACCGGCTGGGGAGGCCAGGGCTCGGAGAGCGTCTTCTACGGCGGGCTGTTCAAGAACGTGCCGGAGGCCGACCAGCTGCCGACGCCCAACGATCCCTGGTTCAACGTCTGGGTGCTCAACCAGAGTGACGCCACCGCCGACGCCTACACCCTCGAGATCACCCTGCGGGAAGACCTCGACGGTAGCGGCTGGACCAGCGGCCAGGAAGACAGCTTCAGGCTCGACACGACCTTCGAGAGCTCCGAATTCAACGATCGCTGGACTTTGGTCAGCGCGCCGCTCTCGGATTTTCTCGATCTGGGCACCGGCGGCGACGGCGTTTTCAACGGCCGGCTCGACGAGGTCGTGGTGGTGATCTCGGGCGTTCAGGGCGCTCCGGGGAGCACGGTCGAGGTCGATTTCGATGATTTCGTGCTCACCGGCGGCGGCCCGCTCGATCCCTGCATCACCGATTCCTTTGAGGACGGCGATTTCGAAGGCTGGTCGCTCGACGGCCTCGGCCACGCCAACCAATTCTCGGCGGAGGTCGTGGGCGGCGCCCTGGAGCTGACGTCCGACGGAGCGACCGCCTATCTGGGTCGCGACAACGCCGGCTTTCTCTACCGGGAAGTAGTCGGGGACTTCAGGGTCGAGGCGACGGTCGACGTGACCGAGATGGACACCGGCAAGATCTGGCGGAAGGCGGGACTCTCGGCGCGGGCCAGTCTCGATTCGCTCGACCTCCGGCTGCTCGCCACGGCGGCGCCGGGGCAGGAGCGGCTGCAGTTCGTCGCGCGCACCCGCTACGCCGGGCGGGGCAACGTCAAGCTCGGCCTCGAGGTGCCGGAGGCCCCTCCTGTGGTCGATCTGGCTCTTCAAAGGGTCGGCCAGACGCTCAGCGTTCAATACTCCCTCGACGGTCGGCAGACGTGGATCACGCCGGCGGACGGCCTCGGCGGATCGGTCGAGATCGTCGACTTGCCTGCCTCCCTGCTCGTGGGCCCGACGGTGGTGTCGAACAACATCTCGGTCACCTCGACGGCGCGGTTCGACGACGTCGGGTTCTGCCCCGTGCGATGACCGCCACCTCCTGAGTCGACTTCGATCTCCTGAGGCGAAGAACTCCGTGCTATGAAGGGGACGCGCCGCGCCGGCGCGTCCCCGTTTCTTTTGAGCCCAGGAGCGACCCTGCGAGGAGACCGATGCCATGACCTGGATTTTGACGAGTCCCTGGAGCCTACGCGCCCGCTTCGGGATCTTCGCGGCGAGCGCCCTCGCCCTCGGCCTGTTCTCTCTTTTCGCCCTCTCCAGCGCGCAGGGCCTGGCGCATGAGGAGGCGCGGGCCGTGGCCTGGGGCGTCACCGCGGATCTTGCCCTTCTGGCGCCGGCGCTCTATTGGCTTCTGGTGGTGCGGGCCGGAGCGCCTCGCCTCACCCTCGTCCCGGTGGCGATCCTCGGCTGGGCGGTCGCGAGCGCGATCGTGCCCGCGGAGCATCGTCAAGGCCTCGCCCTGCTCGAGGCGCTGGCCCTGCCCGCGGGAGTCTGGGTCGCGGGATCCGTCGCGGTGCGGGCCGGGCGCTCTTACCGCGAAGCCCTGAGCTGCGCGGACGTGCTCGAAGGCCTTGAGGCCCGGGCGGCCCGGCTGGTCGGCTCCGGCCGCGTCGCGGCGGCCCTCGCCCATGAATCGGCCCTCCTCTATTACGCTCTCGCATCCTGGCGCAAGAGACCCGCCGGGGGCGCCGGCACCTTCACGCACCACCGTCAGGAGCTGTTCATGACGCTTTCCGGCGGAATGATGCTGGCGACGATCGCCGAGATCGTGCCGGTCCATCTGCTGGTCGGCCGCTGGAGCGAGACCGCGGCGTGGGTTCTGACGGCGCTCAGCGCCTACGGGCTTTTTTGGATGCTGGGCGACGCCAGGGCGGTGGCGCTGCGCACGTCCACCTGGAGCGCGGGCACTCTTCACCTCCGCGTTGGCCTTCGCGGGTCGGCCGACCTCCCTCTGAACGCCATCTCGTCCGTCACCTCGCTTCCTCCCGCGGGCCCTGGGCTCACCCCCGAGGACGGCTACGTCAAGATGAACCTCGTCGGCCAGCCTAAGCTCCTCCTCACGCTCTCCTCCGAGGTCGAAGTCCGCGGCGCCTACGGCGTGCGGCGGTCCGCTCGCTTCCTGGGAATCACCGTCGACCAGCAGCAGGAGTTTTTGAGCGAGCTGCGCGGGCGCCGAGAGGACCTCGCGCTCGACCAGTGAGCCGCCGCGCAGCGTGACCGGCGTCAGGAGCCGCGAAGCTCCTCCTCGAGAGCCCGACCGAGGCGGAGGGTCTGCTCCACCAGGAGGTCGAAATCCGAGCGGCGCGTCCGCTGATTGGAGTTGGCAACCCGCAGCGCAAAGCGCCCTTCGAGAACGGTGCTCGAAGGCACCGCGATGCCCTGTTCCTGGATTCTCATCAGGAGCTCGCGGTTGAAGTCGTCCCAGCTCTCCGCGGGCAGCGAGGACGGGCGGAACCTGAAGCAGAGGATGTTGAGCGTCCCCATGGCCATCAGCTCCAGCTCCGGCCGCTCACGGATCCGCTGCGCGAGATAGCCGACGTGCTCGACGTTCTGAGCCATCAGCCGGCCGAGCTGATCGAAACCGTGCTCCCTGATCTGCGCCCAGACCTTGAGGGCCTTGAAGCCTCGCGACAGCTGCGGGCCGCGAACGTGCACCGGATCTTCCTCGGCGGCAACTCCGCGGGGCGGCGCCTGGAGATAGCTGGCGGCGGCCGTGAAGCTGCGCCGGTGCTCGTCGCCGCGCCGCACCAGCACGCAGCCGGCCTCGTAGGGCACGTAGAGCCATTTGTGGAAGTCGAAGGCGAGAGAGTCCGCGCGCTCGATGCCGGCGAGCCGAGGCCGCAGGCTAGGCGCAAGCACGGCGAGCGCGCCGATAGCGCCGTCCACGTGCAGCCACAGACCCTCGCGGGCGGCGATATCGGCCAGGCCCACGAGGTCGTCGATCGCCCCGGTGTTGACCGTGCCGGCGCTGGCGACCACGGCGAAGGGCTGGCAGCCGGCCCGGCGGTCCTCGGCGATGCGGGCCTCGAGAGCCTCGAGGTCAAAGCGGTATTCCGCGTCCACCGGCAGGAGCCGCAGGTTCTCGAGGCCCAAGCCGAGCAGCTGGACCGCCTTGGGAACCGAGGAGTGCACCTGCTTCGACGCGTAAAGCACGGGCCGGCCCTGGGCCGCCGGCAGCCCTTCCCGGCGCACGTCGTGGTTCAGCGTCGCGTCGCGGGCGACCGCCAGCCCCACCAAATTGGCCACCGAGCCGCCGCTGGTCACCAAGCCGCTCGAGCCCTCGGGGAAGCGGAAGAGGTCGCGCATCCAGGAGAGCACCTGCCCTTCGACCCGCGTGGTGGCGTCGTTGAACGTTCCCGCGCTCGAGTTCATCCCCGCCACGATCATCTCGGCGAGAACGCCGGTGGGCGTGCCGGTGCCGGCGACCCAGCCCCAGGCGGTTCGCCCGAGGCGCCGATCGTCGTCTTGCTCACCGTGATCTGGAAATGCTGCTGCGGCTCGATCCATTCGCTCGTGGCGGCTTCAG
>JBCCLG010000414.1:0-5449 GCA_039027015.1 Acidobacteriota bacterium
CGCGACCCATCCTATTCCGGGCCCCGCGGCTCTCTATTGCGGGCCCTTCGGCTCTCTATTCCGGGCCCTTCGGCTCTATAGTAGCGGCCTATGGTCACGCACTCCGCCCCTCAAGCTTCTCCGCACGCCGCGCCCGCGGACCCCCCAGGCGAAACCGAGGTCGCCAGCCTTTCGAGCCGGGTTCCGGAAGGCGGCACCCGCGACCCGGACGAAATCCTCGATATCTTTCTCGGCTGGGTCGCCGATCTCGGGTTCGAGCTCTACCCGGCGCAGGAGGAGGCGCTGCTCGAGATCATGGCCGGCCGCCACGTCATCCTCAACACGCCGACCGGCTCGGGCAAATCCCTAGTCGCCCTAGGCATGCACTTCAAGGCGCTGTGCGAGGGCAAGACCGCCTTCTACACCAGCCCGATCAAGGCTCTGGCCAGCGAGAAGTTCTTTGACCTCTGCGACGTTCTGGGACCGGAGAACGTCGGCATGCAGACCGGCGACGCGTCGATCAACCCCGACGGCTCGGTGGTGTGCGCCACCGCCGAGGTGCTGGCCAACCGGGCGCTGCGCCAAGGCTCCGAGTGCGGCGCCGACTACGTGGTGATGGACGAGTTCCACTACTACGGCGACCGCGAGCGCGGCGTCGCCTGGCAGGTGCCTCTGATCACCCTTCCGGGCACCACCTTCCTCCTGATGTCGGCGACGCTCGGCAACACCGCCCCCATCGCCGAGCGGATCGAAAAGTTCACCGGCCGCAAGGTCTCCCTGGTCTACTCCGCCACGCGGCCCGTGCCCCTCGACTGGGAGTATCGGGAGACCCCGCTCCAGGAGACCGTGGAGAAGCTGCTCAAGGGCGGCAAAGCGCCGATCTACATCGTCAACTTTACTCAGCGCGAGTGCGCCGAGCTGGCGCAGAGCCTGACCTCGATCGCCCCCGCCAACCGCCAGGAGCGCAAGGCGATCCAGAAGGCGGTGGGCAACTTCCGCTACGACACGCCCTACGGCCGCGACATCCGCCGCTTTCTCTCCTTCGGCATCGGCATCCACCACGCGGGTCTTTTGCCCAAATACCGCCTGCTGGTCGAGCAGCTCGCGCAGCAGGGCCTGCTCAAGGTGATCTGCGGCACCGACACCCTCGGCGTGGGCGTCAACGTGCCGATTCGCACCGTGCTCTTCACCAAGCTGGCCAAATACGACGGCCAGAAGGTCTCGATCCTCAAGGTGCGCGACTTCCAGCAGATCTCGGGCCGCGCCGGCCGCAAGGGCTTTGACGAGCGCGGCAGCGTGGTCTGCCAGGCGCCCGAGCACGTGATCAAAAGCAAGCGGGCGGCGCTCAAAGCGGCGTCAAACCCCAAAAAGAAGAAAAAGGTTGCGCACAAAAAGCCCCCTCCGGGCTTTGTCTCCTGGAATGAGAAAACCTTCCGCTCGCTGATCGAAAAACCGCCCGAGACCCTGCAGTCGCGCTTTCGCATCACCCACGGAATGCTCGTCAACCTGCTGCAGCGCGACGCCGAAATCGACCTGCCCGAGCGCGACAACTTCGACTCTCTGCGCGAGCTGATCGCGCGCTGCCACGACAACGATAAGCGCAAGGCCTCGCACCTGACCTTCGCCGCGCAGCTGGTGCGCTCCCTCGCCCGCGCGGGGATCGTGACTCTGCAGAAAGACTCGACCAGCAACTATTACTGGGTGGTGGTCAACGAGGAGCTGCAGTGGGACTTCAACCTCTTCCAGGCTCTGGCTCTCTATCTGGTGGAGGCCATCGAGGTTCTCGATCCCGAGGAGATGGAGTACGCGGTCGACCTGGTGTCGCTCACCGAGGCCATCCTCGAGAACCCCAACGTGGTGCTCTTCCGCCAGCAGGATCGCTTGAAGACCGAGGCCTTGGGCCGCATGAAGGCCGAAGGGATCCCCTACGAAGAGCGCATGGACAAGCTCGAGGAGATCACCTACCCCAAGCCGATCCTCGAGTTCATCGAGGCCACCTTCGAGACCTTTCGCCGCGCCCACCCGTGGGTGCGCGGCGAGGATATCCGGCCCAAATCCATCGGCCGCGACATGTACGAGGGCTATTACACCTTCAATCGCTACGTGCGCTACTACGGCATGCAGCGCTCCGAGGGCGTGCTGCTGCGCTACCTCTCGCAGCTTTATAAAACCCTGGTGCAAACGGTGCCCGAACGCGCCAAGAACGAGGGCGTTTACGACATCCTGGGCTTTTTCCGCAGCATGCTCGAGCACGTGGACTCGAGCCTGATTCAAGAGTGGGAGAGCATGCTCCACCCGGAGCTGCAGCTCGACCAGGAGGCCCAGGGCGAGAAGCGCCGCGAGCTGCGCGCCTACGAGCTCTTTCACGACCCCAAGGCGTTTATCGCCCGCGTGCGCGCCGAGCTTCACCTGCTGGTCTCCGGGCTCGCCGACGGCGATTGGGAGGCGGCTGTGTCGGCGGTGTGGCCCGGCGAGGAGGAGAGCGAATACCGCTGGGACGAGGATCGCTTTCAGGACACCCTCGCCCCCTTCCTGGAGCGCTACGGAAAGCTCGTCTTCGACGTGCGGGCCCGCCAGGCCCAGCACACCCAGATCCGCCAGACCGGGCCGCGCACCTGGGACTTCACCCAGGTGCTGCTCGATCCCGAGGAGGAGAACCGGTGGTACCTCGCCGGCGAGATCGATCTGCGGAACCTGGAGGCCTTAGACGGCCCGCTGCTGCGCCTGCGCTTTCTCGGCGAAGACGCCTGATCAGCGGCGGACCGGACCTCCCCTCAGGGAAGCAGCGCGATCAGGTCTCGACGCCGCGCGGCCACTGGTTGATCACCGGCGAGTGGCCTTCTCCGTAGAACGCGGTCATGAAGTCCACGATCTCCCGGCGCAGCTCCAGCAGCGCCTCGTTGCGCGGGTCACCGTCGGGAAAGTAAAGCTCCGTGTCCAGGCCGTCCACCGGGATGAGCGGATCGTAGGGAGCCGAGAAGCTGAAGGTGAAGAGAAAAGTCACCATGCCGCCGATAACGCCGGTCTGCGGCAGGTAGGCCATCAGCTCTTCGGTGTCGATCGTAGCGCCGGGCGCCGGAATTTGAGCGCTGTGTAGGGTCGGCGGGAAGTTGCCGACGAACGACAGGCCCGGGTTGGCCGAGGGCACCAGCCGCGAGCTGCCGTGCACCGTGACGCGGTAGACCATGCTGGTGAGAACGCGCTGGAGGGCCTTGCGGCTGTTCATCTCCGGCAGTCCGAAGACGTTACCGCCCGAGCCCTTGCCGGCGTCGGTGATCCAAGCCTGAAGCTGCTCGTCTTCCTGGACCGCCTCATCGTCGCTGTAGCTCAGCTCCACGAAGCGATCGACGAAGCGCTCGGTGGAGCGCCACACCGAGAGCAGCTGGCCGATGACGGGGTAGCGATCCCAGGGCTCGTTCTTGGAGAAATCCTCCTCCCGAATTCCCGCAGCCTCGAGCGCCGTGATCGGATCATCGTCGAAGAACTCACGCCTGCGTGGCGCTTGACCCAGCGGGCCGCCTTGTCCCCCGGCGAAGGCGTCGGTGAGGTTCAAGAACTGCCGCGAGGAGGTGATCGCGGTGGGCGGGGCGGCGTTGCCCCACAGCAGCAGGAGCACCTGGTCGAAGCCGATCAGATGGTCCGACTGCGGGTCGAGGAGCAGACGGATCGAGTGCTCCGAGTCGATCTCGTTGTACATCGACCGCTGCATGGACGCGACCACCATATGCCAGTGGTAGACGTGGCCGAGCCAGATGCCCCACACCGTGATCGAGGTCCTGGCGGCCTGAAGGGCGTAGATCCAGGCGCCCGATGTCGACCCACCGGGGGTGAAGATCTGCGCACCTGAGCCCTTATAGCCCGAAACCTTGACCGCGATCGGCTCTAGCTCGAGCGTCACGGAGTCCTGGCTCAGCAGGGTGATCGTCGCCGGGGTGAACCGAGTCGCGCCCTTGGCCGTCCGGGGCTTGGTGCTCTCGAAGATGCTCATATTGATGCTGTAGAGCAGCCCCGCCGACGCCAGCTCGTCCATCTCGGCGCTCCACTCCGTGCCGAAGGCGAGCTTCAGGGGATCGACGTCTGCCGGCCTGACCTTGTTGAGAATCACCAGATTGAGCGGCAGGCCGTAGCGCGAGAGGGTCGGCCAAAAGGCCTTGGTGGCCGCCTCGGCGTCGCGCAGGGGCGCCACAAACGAATCGAGCAGCGGCATTGCCTCGGAATAGGCGTCCGGGAAAGTCGTCCACGCCATCGAGAATTGAGCGGGGTCCTCAAGGGAGAGATTGGTCCAGGGATCCGGCGACTCCGCCGAGGCGACGCTCAGCTCTTCCTCTTCCTGGGCCGCGTCCTCGAGCCTCTTCGCGGCCTTGGCGGGATCTTTCATCAACTCCGAGAGGAGATTCTCACGGGCCTCGCCGGAGAGGTCCGCGCGATGGGTCGGAATCGCGATATCGGGCTTCTCGGGGACCAGGGCGTCCTTGACGTGCGAAACGCCCTCCTCCACGAGATCCTCGACCGCCTCCTTAGCCTCCGAGATGAAGGCCCCGAACCCGGTGGATTCGCCGCTCTCGGCGTCCTCGGCGGACGTCGGCGGATTCTTGCTGCCGAAAAGGAAAGGATAGGCCGGGGCGGTGATGCCCTGAATCGTGTAGGTGTTGGACAGCCCGTGGGTGGACTGCTTGGTTTGGCCGGCGCGCCCGGTGAGGCCCGCCAGGGTCCTGGGCACTTCGAGCACGTCCACGGGCACCGCCGGCATATCTCTAAAGCCGAGGATGCGCAGGGGAAGCTTGCCGATATCTTTCTTACTCATAAAGGACTCCTCCGAATCGAGGCTCCCGACGTCGGGTCAGGAGCGCTCTCAGGCTGGGTGCTGGCGCTGAGACAGGCACTACAAATTCATAACGAACGATGGGCCTCTGCATCCTATCTCGGCAACTTCTCCCTCGATGCCGCACCTAAGACTTTTCATCTATCCGCCGGCTGGATCTTTGGCGTCTCCTCCTGCTGAGACGACGAAAACTCAGGGCCTTCGGCCGGCGGCGGCAGAGGGCTGCGCGCGAGGCGCAGGCCGACGTCGGGCGGTCGGTACGTGGTCTTGATATCGGTGGGCTTGCCGAAGCCGCACTTTGACCGCGCGTTGCTGAAGGAGCTGCCCATCTTGAGGGCGAATTCTTCGCGGCCGTCCACTCGATAGCGAAAGCCGCCCTCTCCCGCCTGCAGATCGACGCGTCGATCGGTCGTGGACTCGATTTCCTTGGCGATATCGTCGGTCCACTGCACCCATTCAGAAACGTTGCCGTGGATGTCGTAGAGCCCCCAGGCGTTGGGCTCGAGCCTCCCGGGCGGCTGCTTCTCGCCATTCCTGAGGCCGCAGTGGGCGTAGCGCTCCAGCTCGGCGTCGGAGTTTCCGAATTCAAAGGCAAAGGATGAACCGGCGCGCGCCGCGAACTCCCATTCGTTGGCGAAGGGAACCCGA
>JBCCLG010000415.1:0-5447 GCA_039027015.1 Acidobacteriota bacterium
GCTTGTGGCCATCTCGCCCTCCCACCTCTTCATCAGCCGGCTGGCGACCTACGACGCGGTCTGCTTTCTTTTTCTTGCGGCGAGCCTCGACGCCCTGTCCTACGCCTACGCCAGGCGCAGCCTTCCCGCGGCGGCCCTGGCCTCGGGCCTCATGGCCCTCGCCGCGCTGGCCAAATACCCGGCGGCCGCCTGCGCCGCGGTGGGCGCCCTCGCGCTGCTCGGGGCCCCGCGCCTGTGTCTGGTTTTTGTCGGCGGCCTGGGCGCGACCCTGGGGCTCTACGGCTTTCTCGAAAGAGGGGAGCTCGCCGTGCTGGTGGAGCGCCAGCTGCTGGGCACCCACCAGCCCAACGCCACCTCCGCGGAGGTGCTGCTCACCGCCCTCGCCTACCTGTGGCCGTGGCTGCTGCTGGGCCTCCTCGGCCTGATCGAGGCGGCGCCCGCGTGGCGGCTGCGCGCGGCCGTTCTAGCTTCGGGCGCCGTTCCGCTCGTGGCGTACCATCTCCACGGCCTGAACCTGATCTCGCTCTATAAGCACCTGGTTTTCAGCGTGCTCTTTCTGAGCCCGGCGGCGGCTCTGGCACTGGCGCGCTTGGGCAAGCAGGGGGCTCGCGGGCTGCTGGTCGCCGCCCTGGTGACGCTCGCCGTGGCCGTGCAGAGCGCCGTCCAGGTGCGGGCCATGGAGCAGGCGTTTCCCGATGTCCGCCCGGCCATCGAGGTGCTCGAGCGCCACGTCGGTCCGCGCACTCGGATCCTCAGCGAAGATCCGTACCTGCCTCGCTACGTCTTCGCCGGTCGACTGGACGCCGACCAGATCGCCGAAACCACCTGGTTCGACGCCGACGGTGACGGAACGCGAAGCGACGCGGACGTGGCGGAGGCGCTCGAGTCGGGCCGCTTCGACCTGGTGCTTCTCACCGGCGCGGTTTCTCCCAAGCTGCACGATCTTCTGGCCGGAGGCGTTTTGGAGTCGCGCTACGAAAGGCTCTACAGCCAGCCCTTTGTCGCCACCGCGGTGATGAATCGCCAGCGCTTTGGCTTCCTCGAGATCTACCGCCGTCGCGGCTGTAGGAATTGCACCGCGGCAATGAGAACCTTTATGTCAGAGCATGACTCATCCCTTGGGGAAGGGGCGCGAGATCCTTGGCCGGTCTTTAAATCGCTCGGTACGATAGGTTATCGATTTGATAAGGCTTTGGAGTCAAAGGCGGCCCTGGTATTTAAAGGTGCAAGGCTTCCTGGAAATAATTTCATGAAGGATCGGCCCGAAAGATCCAATACAGAGGAAAGGAATGTGATCTATGACCCTGGTCGAAGGAAAAGCTGATGCCTGGCTCGATTCCCGGCAGCCACCGACCCTCGCAGAGGAGGAGAAGACCTCCTGGGAGCCCTATCGGCTGGAGCCCGACTACGGCAGCGGAGGAGTGCGCTGGCGCGTGCCCGCGGGCCTTGAGGCGCGCATTCTCGAGCATCTGAAGGTGCTCTACGGCCCCGACGTAGCGGCCGAAACCTGGACCGGCGTCGAGCGCCTGCTCAAGGTTCACCACGCCCACAAAACGCCGGAAATTGTGGCTCGAGAGGAGGCTTTCTCCGGCGAGCGCTTCACCGAGAGAGACGTCATTCTGATCACCTACGGCGACCTGATCAGCAACGACTCTCTGCCCCCGCTGCGCACCCTGGCGAATTTCGCCGAGGTCTTCTTCAACGATCTGATCTCGACCATCCACATCCTCCCCTTCTACCCCTACTCGTCGGATCGCGGCTTCGC
Organism: Acidobacteriota bacterium; assembly: GCA_039027015.1. GTDB lineage: Bacteria > Acidobacteriota > Thermoanaerobaculia > Multivoradales > J023 > JAUIJL01. Next base: position 1,766 of record JBCCLG010000415.1, read on the forward strand.
CGTCACCTCCTACACCGAGGTCGATCCGAACCTCGGAACCTGGGAGGACGTCAACCATCTGCGGCGCTCTTTTCGGCTGATGTTCGACGGCGTCTTCAATCATATTTCGAGCCAAAGCGAGTGGTTCAGGAAGTTTTTGGCGTGCGATGAGGAGTATCGCGAATATTTCACTTCCTTCTCCTCGAGCGAGGCGATCGACAACGATCACCTGGAGCTGATTCTGCGGCCGCGCACCAGTTCCCTTCTTTCGGAGTTCGAGACCCTCGAGGGTCCGCGCTTCGTGTGGACGACCTTCTCGCGCGACCAGGTGGATATCAACTTTAGAAACCCGAAGGTGCTCCTGCGGATCGTCGATATTCTTTTGTTTTACGTGCGTCAGGGAGCGGACCTCATACGCCGCGACGCGATCACCTACCTTTGGTACGAGCTGGGGACCTCGTGCGCGCACCTCGAGCAAACCCACGCCTGCATTCAGCTGATGCGCGACGTGCTCGACGCCGGGGCGCCCGAGACGGCGCTCATCACCGAGACCAACGTGCCCCACGTCGACAATGTGAGCTACTTCGGCGACGGCTCGAACGAGGCGCAGATGGTCTACAACTTCGCCCTGCCCTCGCTGGTGCTGCACACTTTTCTCTCCGCCGACGCGACGGTGCTCACCCGCTGGGCCGCGGGACTCGAGTTTCCCTCGGAGAGCACGACCTTCTTCAACTTTCTCGACTCCCACGACGGCATCAGCCTGATGGGCTGTCGAGGCATCCTGAGCGAAGAGGAGATCGAGGGATTGTGCTCGGCCGCGCGCGCGAACAACGGCTTCGTTTCGATGAAGGCGAACGGCACCGGCGGCGAGAGCCCCTTCGAGCTGAACATCACCTGGTATAGCGCGCTCTGCCGCCCAGAGGATCCCGACGATGAGGTGCGCATCGATCGCTTTATCGCGTCGCGCGCCGTAGCCCTCGCCCTGCGCGGGGTGCCGGGCATTTATCTGCCCAGCCTGATCGGCTCGGAGAACGATCTGGAAGGCGTCTTCAAGGAGCAGGGGGAGAAGCGTGACATCAACCGGGCCGAGCTGCGAGAGGTCGAGCTGATGCGCTATTTCTGCGATCCTAAGTCGCGCAGCTGCCGCATTTACCGCCGCCTTCTCCACCTGCTCGAGGCGCGCCGCACGCTGGCCGCTTTTCACCCGGCCTCGCCCCAAACGCTGCTCGATCTCGGTCCGCGAGTCTTTGCCCTGCGTCGCGAATCCGCTGAAGGGGGGCCGCTCTACGCGCTCACCAGCGTATCCGGCGAGCCGATCGAGGTGCAGCTACCGGCCGAGCCGGTGGGCGGCGTGGAGAGTCTCTATGACCACGTGAGCGGCGGCGTCCACCGGATCCCGCCGGGCGGGCTGGTGGCCCTGACTCTCGAGCCTTATCAGGTGCTTTGGCTCGAGGTCAGAGAGGAGATTTCGCCCACCGAGACCTCGCCGTCCTAGATCTCGCCGTCGCCGGGCCCCGCCGAGCTGCGGGACCGGCGCGACCCAGCTCGCCATCAACACCCCAACGGAGGACTTATGAGAGCTACTTTTGAACAGCAGCAGAGCATGGATGTGATCACCCTGGAAGGACGCCTCGACGCCGCCTCGGCGCCGGAGCTGCGCAAGAACCTCGACCAGCTGCTCGACGCCGGGCGGACCCTGCTCATCTTCGATCTCGAGCGCGTGGACTTCGTGGACTCCTCGGGGCTCTCGGTGTTCGTCAACGCGCTTCAGGGCGCCCGCAGGGCCGGCGGCGAGATCAGCATCGCCGGCCCGACCTCGGAGGTGCAGTCGGTGCTCGAGCTGACCCGCCTGCACAAAATCCTGCCGATCTTCGACGATCGCGCGGGGGCCGAAGCGGCCATGTCGGCCCGCGCGGCCTGAATCTTCTGATCTTCTGGCGTCGATCTATCGGCGATTTGCCCCCCGGCCGCCTCTCGCGGCCGGGCCTGCTTCCCCCTGCGCCTCGAGGACCCCCATTTATGGACGACTATTTCCTGAGATTCGAAGATCGCAAGCCGCCGCGCCCGATCGAGCATTCGGCCGGTCACCAGCTTTTGTGGCAGTTTCTGGCGGTGTGCAATCTGGTGGTCGGCGCCTGGTACATCCACTGGCGCTGGACGGATTCGCTCAACTTCGAGGCCCTGTGGTTCGCCGTGCCCGTGCTGACGGCGGAGACCTGCGCCTACGTGGGCCTGCTGCTCTTCACCTTCAACCTGTGGAAGACCGACGACGTTCCGAGAAAGCCCGCGCCTTGCCGCATTCGCGAGTGCGTGGCCGACCCCGAAAAGCAGCCCGATAGGCCGATCTCGGTGGACGTCTTTTTCCCGACCTACGACGAAGACGTGGAGCTGGTGCGCCTCAGCATCCACGCCGCCAAGGCCCTGCGTTACCCGTACGATGAGATCGACCTGCAGATTTTTGTTCTCGACGACGGACGCCGCGCCGTGATGCAGGAGATGGCCCAAGAGGAGGGCGTGCGCTACATCACGCGGTCGGACAACAAGGGCTTTAAGGCCGGCAATCTGCGCAACGCCATGGAGCAGACGGGCGGCGACTTCATCGTCATCTGCGACGCCGACACCCGCGTCTTCCCGAGCTTTCTCGAGAACACCCTCGGCTACTTCCGCGATCCGGAGGTGGCTTGGGTGCAGACTCCCCAGTGGTTTTTTCGATCTGCCCGAGGGCACCCGCCTGCCCGATTTCCTAGCGCGCCTGCCCGGCGGCCGCTACGCGGCGGCCTGCGGCCGCGCCCTCGAGAAGGTGGTGGGGCCAATCACCTGGGGAGAGGACCCTTTCGCCAACGATCCCCAGCTCTTCTATGACGTTATCCAGCGGCGGCGCAACGCCCACAACGCTTCTTTCTGCTGCGGAGCGGGGTCCGTGCATCGGCGCGACGCGGTGATGCGGGTTGCCCTCAAGGCCTACGTGGCGGGCGTCAAGAAAAAGGCTCGCAACCTCGCCGACGCGGTGGACGATCCGCGGGCCCGCCGCGAGGTCGCCCACGGCCTCGAGCGGCTGGTGGCCGCCGAGACGGAGCTGACGCCGTACCGCTTTCACGTCTCGGAGGACCTCTACACCTCGATCTATCTGCACGGCGACCGCGATTCTTCCTGGCGTTCGGTGTTTCACCCGCAGGTCGAGTCGAAGATGCTTTCGCCGCAGGATCTCCAGTCGTGGACGGTGCAGCGCTTCAAATACGCCGGCGGCACCCTCGACATCGCCTTTCGCGACAATCCGCTCTTTCGCAGCGGCCTCAGCCTGGCGCAGCGTCTGCTCTACGGCGCCACATTTTGGGCCTATTTGGGCGCCCTGTGGAACATCGTTTTTCTCACTGCGCCGATCGTTTATCTCCTCACCGGTATCGCCCCGGTTTCGGCCTACACCGCGGAGTTCTTCCTGCACATCCTGCCGTTTCTGGTGCTCAACGAGCTGGCGATGATGGTCGGCACCTGGGGCATTTCGGGCTATAAGGGCAAGGTCACCTACCTCGCCTTCTTCCCGGTCAATCTGCGCGCTTTGTGGACGGCGCTGCGCGGCAAGCCGATCAAATTTCCCACCACGCCCAAGAATCGCCAGGAAGGAACGTTCTTCCATCTGGTGGTGCCCCAGGCGGCGGTGATCGCCCTGACCCTGGTGGGCCTGGTTTACGCCACCGCGCAGTAC
>JBCCLG010000416.1:0-5447 GCA_039027015.1 Acidobacteriota bacterium
CCGAGAGCGGGGCGCTCACGTGGCAGTGGATGTTGATGGTGCCGGCCGGCGGCGCCAGGTAGCTCGCCGGGTCGCCCGCGGCCAGGCCGTTGCTGAGGCCTAGGGTGGCCACCGCCCAGGCCGCCAGATCTCCCTGCTGCTCGCAGGCGGTGGTGTAGCGGTCGAGCCGTCGGCTGGTGAGAAAGCCCACCGAGTCGCGGAGCCCGCGCTCGGCGAGGGCCCGCGAGAGGAGGTCGGCCGGATCCACCGGGGGCAAAAGGTCATCGCCCGTGACCTCGAGCCAGGCCACCGAGTCGGCGTCGCGCAGGCCGCCGCCGACAATGGCCCAGCTGAGGGCGCGGCACGGCTCGGGGAGGCGCACTTCCAGCATGCGGCCGGCGAGCTCCACCCGCGGCTCGCTCATCCGCCGGCCTCCTCGAGCACCACGCGGGTGGCGAGGGCCGGAGCCTTCCGCCCCCAGGCCTCCACCGGCAGCCCGGCGAGGCTGCCGCGCAGGGCTGCGATCGGGCCGCCGTGGCACACCAGCACCACGTGGCCGCGGCTCGGCAGCCCGCGGTAGAGCCGCAGCACGCGGTCGCGCAGCTCGAAGGTGGTCTCGCCGCCGGGCGGTCTCCAGGTGTCGGGGTGGCGGGTCATGCCCTCCATTTCGGCCCCCACTTCGGCGTAGATCGAGTCCCAGGGTCTTTTCTCCCAGGCGCCGAAATTTCTCTCCCGCAAAAGCGGGGTGAGGCGCACTTCGAGCCCCGGCCGACTCTCGGCCAGGCGCTCGGCGAGGTAGCGAGCGCGGCGCAGGTCGCTCGAGAAGAGGGCGTCGATGGGCTCGTCCTGCAGCTCGGCCGCGAGCCGCCTGCTTTGGGCGCGGCCGCGGGTCGACAGGCCGACGTCGGCCGAGCCGTAGCAGTGGTTGTGCCAGCGGCGGTGAATCTCGCCGTGGCGAATCAGGCTGAGGCGCCCAGCGCCGCCGCTCATGGCGTGGGCAGCCGGGCGGCCGCGGCGAGCAGCACGGCGACCTGGGTGAGATAGCACACGCAGCCCAGGGCATCGCCCGTGCTGCCGCCGAGCCGGCGGCGGAGCGTGCGGTAGACCCAGCCGGCGGCGAGCGCGACCAGCACGGCGGCGAGGGCCAGGTGGGCGGGCTGCAGCCAGGCCATGGCCGCCAGGGCCGGCGTCAGCCACAGGCCGGCCGCCACCACGTGGCGCCCGCCGATCTCCTGACCCACGTCGCTGGCCAGGCCCGGGCGGTCCTGGGCCGGCGGCAGGGCGGCCATGAAGAGCACGGTCATGAAGCGGCCGAGGCCGCCCGCGAGGGCCGAGGCGGCCAGCAGCTCGGCGCCGCTCAGCTCGAGAAGGGAGCCCGCGCGCAGCAGCACGGCGAGGAAGAGGGCCAGCGCGCCGTAGCTGCCGAGTCGGCTGTCCTTCAGGATGCGCAGGATGTCCTCGCGCGTCCAGCCGCCGCCGAAGGCGTCGAAAAAGTCTGCCACGGCGTCCTCGTGCAGGCCGCCGGTGAGCAGCGCCTCGAGAGCGAGGGCGAGAAGCACCGCCAGCAGCGCCGGCCAGAGGAGGGACAGCGCCTCGATCGCCAGCGCCGTCGAGAGGCCGATCAGCAGGCCGACCAGCGGAAAGAAGGTCGTGGCGCGCGGCATCTCCCGCCCCTCGACGTCCCGGTGGCCGGGAACCTGCAGGCGGGTGAGGAATTGAACCGCGATGAAGAAGCTGCGCACCGCTCTCTCCGCGCCGGCTCAGGCTTCGATGCCCAGATCGCTGAAGGTGCGCATGCCCGACACCATGGCGGCGGCGGCGTCGAGCAGCGGCATCAGAAGGAGGGCGCCGGTGCCCTCGCCGAGGCGCAGCCGCCACTCGAGCATCGGCTCCAGCCCGAGGGCCTCGAGGCAGGCGCCGTGGCCGGGCTCGTCGGACCGGTGGGCGGCGATCATGGATCGGGCGGTTCCGGGGCGGAGGCGCTCTGAGGCGAGGGCCGCGGCGGTGGCGATGAAGCCGTCGAGCACCACGGTCAGCCGGCGCGCCGCCGCCTCGGCGTAAAAGCCCGCAAGGGCCGCGATCTCGAGCCCGCCGACCGCCGCCAGGGCGCCCTCGGGGTCTTGCTCGAGGGACCCGCGGGCCCGGCGAGCGGCCCGCCCCACGATCTCGCGCTTGCGCTCGAGGGCACGGTCGCCCGAGCCGGCGCCGCGGCCCACCGCGTCGCCCGCGGTGAGGCCGGCGAGGAGCACGGCCAGGCAGGAGGCCGGGGTGGTGTTGCCGATCCCCATCTCGCCGCCGGCCACGACTCGGAAGCCGTCGTCGGCCGCCTGCGCGGCCTGGCGGCTGCCGACCTCCCACGCGGCCCGCCATTCGCCCGCGGTGAGCGCGGCCTCGCGGGCCAGGCTGCGGGTGCCCTCGCGCACTTTGGCGCACAGATAGCCGTCGACGGGCTCTTGGAGGGGCGGCGAGAGCGAGCCGACGTCGATCACCGCCAGCTCCGTATGGCTCGCCCGGGCGAGCGCGCTCGACGCCGCGCCGCCCGTGGCGATGTTGCGGATCATGAGGCCCGTGACGTCCGCGGGCCAGGCGCTGACGCCGTCCGCCACCACGCCGTGATCGCCGGCAAAAAGAACGATCTTGCGCGGTCCGGCGGCCGGCGAGAGGGTCTGCTGAATCAGGCACAGCCGCGCCGCCAGCTGCTCCAGGCGCCCGAGGCTGCCCGGGGGCTTGGTCAGCTGATCGAGGTGGGCCTGGATCTCGGCGGGGCCGAGATCCTCACCCGCGGCGGCGGCGCGGCTCACCGTGGCTCAGCCCGAGAAGTTCAGGCCGACCACGAAGGTCGCGCCCGGGGAGGTAAAGCCGGGAATCTCGGCGAAGTCCTGATCGAAGAGGTTCTCGATGCGGGCGAAGGGCCGAAAGCGCTCGTTGAGCCGGTAGTCCACCGAAAGATCGACCCGCTCGTAGTCGTCCATCTCCGAGCCGTCGGAGTCGATGCGGTCGCTGATGGCGATCAGCGAAGCGGTGGCGCGAAGGCGCGGGGCGGGCTCGAAGAAGACGTCGAGGGTGGTGCGATTTTCGGGCCGCCGGGCCAGCTGCAGGCCGGTGGCCAGATCCTCGGTTTCGGTCAGAGTGTGCGACGCGCGCAGCTCGAAGCTCTCGCTCGGCTGCCACGCCAGGCTCAGCTCGAAGCCCGAGGTCTCCGCCTCCGCCACGTTGACGAAGCCTGCCGGGAAGGTGAAGAGGATCAGATCTTCGATCTCGTTGTCGAAGTAGGTGAGGTCGATCGTCCAGTCGTCCTGCGCCGCGCGCCACTCGAAGCCGGCGTCAAATCCTCGGCTGGTCTCGGGCCGCAGGTCGAGATTGCCGAAGCCCGGAAAGTAGAGGTCGTTGAAGGTCGGCGCCTTGAAGCCGGTGCCCAAAGAGCCGTGGAAGCGGAAGCCGCGGGCCATGCCAAGGGAGGCGGCCACCCGGTAGGTGGTCTCGTCGCCGAACACCGAGTGGTCGTCGTAGCGCACGCCCACCGACACGCTGGAGCGCTCGCCGAGGGACCACAGGGTTTCGGCGAAGGCCGAGCGCAGGTAGAGGGATTCATCGAAGGAGCCGACGTTCTCGGCCTCGCGCTTCTCGACCTGATAGCCGATCGACAGCAGGCCGCGCTCGTGGACGGTCAGATCGGCCTGGGTGCGGGCGGTGGTGTTCACGCCCTCGATGTTGAAGTTGCCGAACGGGTTGTCGGGGTCGATGCCGGTGAGCCGGTCGTCGCTGCGCGCCACCACCAGGGTTTGGGTCCAGCCTTCGGTGATCTTTTTCTCGAGGCGCAGGGTGGCGACGGTGTTCTCGCGCTCCTGCTCGGCGTTGAGGTCGTCCGAGGGGCCGACGCCGAAGGTGAAGCCGTCGATGTCGGTATCGCCCTCGGTGTGGCGCACGGCGAGGCTCAGGGTGCCGTCGCCCCAAAAGGGGGTCTCGAGCTGGCCCGAGATCGCCAGGTTGGTCCACGGGTCGTCCTCGGTGTTGCCGGCCTCTTCGCTGGCCGCGGACACGCCGTCGGTGGCGACCCGCGAGGCGGCCACGCTGTAGCGCACGGCGCCTGAGGAGGAGGCGCCCGAGACCCCGGCTGCGAAGCGCGAGTATTCGGCGCTGCCGACGGCGCCGCTGGCGTAGCCTTGAAGCTCGCCCTCGCCCGTTCGTGTTCGGATGCTGATCACGCCGGTGACCGCCTCGGAGCCGTAGAGAACTCCCTGGGGTCCGCGCAGTACCTCGATGCGCTCCAGGTTGTCGGGCGTCAGGTTGGCGAAGTCGAAGGCGCCGGTGGTGTTGCCGTTGACGCGCACGCCGTCGATCACCACCAGGGTGTGGTTGGAGTTGCCGCCGCGGATAAAGACGCTGGTGGTCTTGCCCGGGCCGCCGGTTTGCGCCACCTCGAGGCCCGGGACGCTGCGCAGCAGCTCGAGCACGGTGTCCTTGCCGCGCCGCTCGATCTCCTCGCGGTCGATCACGGTGACCGAGCTGCCGACCAGGCCCTCGGGCCGCTCGATCAGGCTGGAGCTGACGATCAGGGTTTCTTCGACCCGCGGCAGGTCGGGCTCGGCTGGGGACTCGGTGTCGTCGGGCGCGGCCGAGATGTGCAGGGAGGGCAGGGTCAGCAGCAGCGCAGCGGCCGCCGCTCCCAGGGGAGAGCGATGTGTCATGGAGGCTCCTTCCTCAATCCACGGAGGAATCGCAGAACCTGATCCACGGCCAGTTATCCTGGCTTACTCTCGACCTACTCGCCGCGCCTTCCCACCGCGGTTCTCCCGAATCGGAGAACGGTGCGGCAGTGACTCGGACTCCTCGCGGCAGCGGGTCCTCCCCCCGAGGGGGCGGAGGCTGCGCGAGGTTCCGCAGCGGCTTTCGTCCTGAACACAGTCGCGGGGCGGCGGGAGATTCGCACTCCTCTTCCCTGAAACCGTGGATCGCGTGCTGGGTTGAGGCTCGCCTGCTGCGGCGAGCCGGTGGGATCGCGAGGTTACCTAAATCGCCCCTCGGAGGCCAGCCGCACTCCGCCTGGCGTTTGAGGGCGGCGGTGGGCTCGGGCTGCTAGCATCCCGCGATGCTCAACGTTCGAGAGTCACGGCCCCGCCGCGCCGCCCCGCCGCTGCCGGCGCTGGCGCTGGCCTGCGCGGCCCTTCTGGGGTCGGTCGGGGCGCCGAGCGCGGCCGCTGACGAGAGCCCGCGGCGCATCGTGTCGCTGCTGCCGTCGCTCACCGAGATGCTCTTCGCGGTCGGCGCCGGGGAGCAGGTGGTGGGGGTCACGGAGTACTGCACCTACCCGCCCGAGACCGCCAGGCTCGAGAAGGTCGGCGGCTACGTGCCGGCGTCGATGAGCGTCGAGCGGATCGTCGCCCTGCGGCCGGATCTGGTGATCGCCGGCGACGAGATCCAGGCGCCGGTGATCGACCAGCTGCGCTCGCTGGGTCTAGCGGTCGAGC
>JBCCLG010000417.1:0-5439 GCA_039027015.1 Acidobacteriota bacterium
CGAGCGAGTTCTGAGGGGGCCAAGAGGAGAGCACCGGGCGACGCAGCGGAGGGCGGCGCTCAGGCAGCCACCGCACCCAAGCAGAACCCCACAACAGCAACCCGCCTACAGACACCCAACACCCCAACTTTTCAATCACCCACGTCCACACCCCGCTCCCTCCACCAATCCAAATCACCCACATCGCCAGGGCAGAGACGCTTCAGCATCTCAAATTCATATTGGGGCCGATACATCATGTCCGCAATGGAAGATCTGAGGTAACGCAGAGCCAAATCCTGGATGCCGAACTGCTCATAAATCACCGCAAAGTACAGGGTGTACGGCGGCTGCTCGGAGTAACGATCCATCCGCTGGACGTACTCACGCAACACGTAGAGAGCCTCAGACCACCGATGCTTCGAGAGGAGCCACTCGAGGATCAACTCCCAGCAATACTCGGCAAGGTCCCTCTCGAAATCGCGAAGAGCAAGCACCACCGCGACCTTGCTTTCGAGAAGCGAGCTGGACTCAAGACCCTCGATGAGCTGACGCAGGCGCTCGAGCTGTTCATCCGTGAAGCCCGAGAGCGGGTGCTGAGTCAGGTCCGGGGGATCAAACTGCGGAGGCGGAGGCGCCGAGGAGCTGGAGCTGCTGGGATAGGTCATGGTCCCGGTACTGTCGCACGCCGCCGCATGCCCTGCCCCACCTATCCTCCTTTCTTGACTTAGATTTGCCGCAACGAGACAATCGGAATAGCTCATCCAGCCCAAGAGGCCGCCGTCACCTGGAGGAGATTGAAAAGTGCGTGCGGCCTCGCAAGGCCTGCCTCCCCTGGAACCGGTTCACCCGGCACGACGCACGCACTCGGCAGCGCGCGGCCCGGAGGCAGCGCTGGCGCTGAGCTTCAGGAGCAGTGCACACATATGGCGCGATTCAGCCTCGAGGTGGGATTTTCAACGGACGTCGGCAGACAGCGCCGACGCAACGAAGATAGCTACGCCGTCTTCGTGCCCTACCCAGGGGAAGGCAACCCGTCTCAGCTCTCCGGCCTGATGCTCGTGGCCGACGGCATGGGCGGAGAGCGGGCCGGCGATCGAGCGAGCCAGCTGGCGGCCAAGCGGCTGCGCCACTGGTTCTCCACCGGCATCTACTGCTCGTGGCCCCAGCACACCGGCGATCAGCCGCTCAAGAGCTCCCTGATTCACGCCATCCGCGCGGTCTCCCACGAGATCTACCAGCTGGGGGAAGAAGACCCCACGATTCGGGGCCTCGGCAGCACCGTGGTGATGGGCGCGGTCGCGGGCGGCCATCTGGTGGCGGCGCACGTCGGCGATAGCCGGCTCTACATGGTGCGCGACGGCTCGATTCACCTGCTGACCTCCGACCACTCGTGGGTTCAGCGACAGGTCGACGCCGGGGTGCTCACCGCCGACGACGCCCGCTCGCATCCGCAGCGCAACATCCTCACCCGCTCCCTGGGCGACGCCATGCCGCCCGAGGTCGACGCCGCGAGGGTGGAGCTTCGGGACCGGGATCTCTTTATCCTGTGTTCGGACGGCCTGACCGGCGGCGTCACCGACTCCGAGCTGCTCGAGCTGGCCGGCCAGCACCCGGAGCCCCAGCCGCTGGCCGAGGCCCTGGTGCGCTTCGCCAACGAGAAGGACGGATCCGACAACATCACGGCCGTGGTCGGCACCTGCCGCCTCGAGAGCGCCGACAGCGCGCGCGAGCTGGAGAACCGCTCGACCCGGCAGATCGTGGTGGAGGACGCCCCCGCCGTCGGCGGCGCGCCGGATAGCGATACCGAGGTCGATATTCCGCGCCCCACGGCCCGGCAGCTCGCCGAGGCCGAGGACTCGCCCCCGCCCCCCGATGAAGACACCGTCGAGATGGTGATGAGGCGGCCCCGCATAGGCTCCAGCACCCGGGAAGCCCCGAGCCAAGGCTCGGGAGGCGGAGGCGAACACCCCGATGAGGAAGAGCGGGATGCGGACTTCGAGAACGCGGAGACCGTGGAAACGGTCATGCCCAGGCGCCGCGGCGACCCCGATTCTCAGGACTCGCAGGGCGTCGCGGATTCGACAGACTCCCAGGCCGCGGATTCCCAGGCCGTGGACTCCCAGACCGCGGACTCCCAGGCCTTGGACTCCCAGACCGCAGACTCCCGAGCCGGGGCCGAGCCGCTGACGCCCACCGAGGAATTCCCGCAGCTTTTCGAGGGGATCGACAAACCGAGCTGGCGCTCTTGGCTGGCCGCCGCCCTCGTGGCGCTCGCCCTCGGGCTGCTCGCGGGGTACCTGGTGCAGACCGCGAGCGGTCTCGAAACCCCGAAGGTCGAGGCGCCGCGCGCGCCGGCGACGGGCCCCCACACGCCGCCATCCCCAGAACCCGAGCGCTGAGAACGCGCCAGCCAGACCGCCTAGCTTCCCACCCGAGCGAGCCCCGTGAGCGACTCCTTCATCGGCAGAACCCTCGGTAAGTACCAGGTCGTCGAGAAGCTCGGCCAGGGCGGGATGGGCAAGGTCTATAAGGGCAGACAGGTTTCGCTCAACCGCTCGGTGGCGATCAAGGTTCTGAGCGCCCACATGGCCATGGATCCCGAGTTCGTGGAGCGCTTTCAGCAGGAGGCGCGGGTCATCGCGACCCTGCAGCACGAGAACATCGTGCACGTCTACGACATCGACGAAATCCGCAACGCCGACGATGAGGCCATCTACTTCATCGTCATGGAGTTCGTAGACGGCCACAACCTCCGGGAGCGGCCCGAGGGCTCCGGCCCGATGCCGCCGGCCGAGGTGCGCAGCGTGGGCATGGCCCTCGCCGGGGCCCTCGACTACGCCCATCGCCGCGGCATCGTGCACCGCGACATCAAGAGCGCCAACGTGATGGTGACCACCGAGGGGCTCATCAAGCTGATGGATTTCGGCATCGCCAAATCCGCGGGGGGCGTCAAGACCGCCACCGGCTCGGTGCTCGGCACGCCGGAATACATGGCGCCGGAGCAGGCGCGTAGCGGCGAGGTCACGCCGCGCTCCGACATCTACTCCCTGGGCGTCCTGCTCTACGAGCTGTCCACCGGCCGGCTGCCCTTCGAGGGCGGCGATCCCTTTGCGGTGGCCCTCAAACACGTGTCGGAGCCGGTGCCGCCGCCCCGCAGCCTGATCGCCGAGCTGCCGACGCGGCTCGACGCGCTGATCCTGAAGGCCCTCGATAAAGATCCTGAGGCTCGCTTCGAGAGCGCCCGGGACCTGGGCGAGGAGCTTCGGCTGGTGGAGGCGGGCGACTATGCGGCGCCCACCGGCCGCCTGGTCCCGCCGCCGCTGCCGCCCGTGCCGACCCCGACCGACGACGTAACGCGGCCGCACTCGGCGGCGTCCCTCGCCAGCGCGCCCGCCTCGTCTACGCACCCCGGGCCCACCGTGGCGCTGCCCTCGGCGGAGCTGCCGGGCGGCAGCGCCTCGAGGGGCGAGGAGGACTCCCCGCCGCCGCCGACCCAGGCGCCTATTAAGGCGACGGTCGCCGTGGCCCTGGCCCTCTTCCTGATCGCGCTCTCCCTGGGCGCCGTCGCCTGGAGCATGAGATCGGCCTACGACGAAGCGGCCGAGGGCGGCGCGGAAAATTCAGCGACGCTCTCCGGCCAGACGGCCCAGGACGGCGCCCAGGAGCTCCCAGCCGGCGGTACGAACGCCGCGGAGCCGGGCGCAGGGGAGTCGGAGGCGGGCGAGTCAAGCCCGAAAGGGCCCGTCGAGCAGGCCCGGCAGCTCCTCGCGGCCGGCCAGCTCGACGAGGCGCACGCCGTTCTGGAGCCGCAGGTCTCCAGAAGCGACGCGACGCCCGAGATGCGCGCCCTCTTCCAGGAGATCGAAACCCAGCGCCGGGAAAAAGAGGCCCTGGCCATTCTCGAAGAGGCCCGAGAGAGCACCCGGCAGGCGGTCTCCGAAGTGCCGACCGAGCGCCGCGGCGCGTCTCGGGATGCGGCGGCCCGGACTTCAGCACCCCGAGAGGCAGGGCCCGACGCCTCTTCTTCCAAGGACGCGGCGGACCGCAGGCGGGCCCCGAAAGCACCCGCCGAGCCCGAGGCGGCTCCGGCGCCCAGGGCCCGCCCGGCGGGCCCCTCCCCCGCCGAGCTGTGGGCCCGAGCGCGCGACCACAAGGACGCCGACGAGTACCATTCGCTGCGCAAGACCCTCAACGCCCTGATGGCCACCGGACAGGCCAATTCCGACGCCCGGGAGTGGCACAACAAGATCGAGCGCTGGGTGAACAACGAGGAAGAGGACCTGCGCGACGAGCTCGAGGACCACTTCGAAGACCTGGCCGACGCCATCGAGGGCCGCGACTTCGACGACCTGCACGAGCTGTGGGGCCAAGAGCTCGATGCCCGAAGCGACCGCTCCTTCAGGCGGCTCTCGGAGCGCTGGCGCAAGATCAAGGTCGAGATCACCCTCGTCCGCGACCGCTCCTTTGATCGCCGGGTGGAATTCGAGGCGCAAGTGCTGATCCGCGGGCGCGACAACCGCCGCGATTCCTGGACGACGGTACGCCAGGGCACCTGGCGCGGGCGCTTCATCGACGATGACGAGGGCGAGCGCTTCACTTCGCCCTGGTCGCAGCGATAAGGCCCTAGCCCGCAGCCTGGGGCCTGGAGTAGCCGGGCTCGTGCGGCAGGGGCAGGCGTCGCCCTTTCTCCCGGGCGTCCATGAACACCGCCAGAAACGAGGCGTCGTAGTCCGAGAGCCCCTCGTCGTTCTTCTTGAGAAGCCCTCGCTGGGTGTCCACGGCGAGCTGGTAATTGCCCTGCTCGTAGGCCATCCAGGCGATCGCCCGCTGCAGCTCGCTGCGATCGTCGAGGTGACGATCCATCTCGAGGCTGCGGTCCAGGTGGCGCCGCGCCTGCGACGGATAGCCCTGGCGCAGCTGCAGCAGAGTCAGGCGCAGGGAGGCGTCGGCCTCCAGCCTCGGGTTGCGCAGCTGCTGAGCCAGCTCGAGCTGCCGATGGCTGAGATCCTCGGCGGCCGAGAGATCTCCCAGGGTGGCCCGGGCGCGCGCCAGGTTGCGCGACAGCAGCATCTCCCGGGGCCCGTCCTCCCGCTGGCGATAGAAGACCAGCGCCTGCTGCCAATGCTCAGCCGCCGCCGCCGCCTCGCCGCCTCGCCACGAGACCTCGCCCAGGCTGGCCATCACGCGGCGCTCCTCGAAGACATCCGAGAGATCCTGGGAAATCTCGAGCGCCTGGCCGAGGGCCGCTTCGGCCTCGGGCAGCTGACCCGCGGCGATCAAGAGACCGCCGAGGCGCACCAGGGTGTCGATGCTGCCGAGCCGATCGCCGCTCTCCCGGCGGGTTTCCAGCAGCTCGGCGAAAAGCTCGCGAGCGCGCTCCTCACGGCCGCCCGCCAGGGCGAGGCGAGCCTGGGCCGCCAAGGCCTCGCCCTGCTCGAGCCGGCCGGCGGCGCTTTC
>JBCCLG010000418.1:0-5432 GCA_039027015.1 Acidobacteriota bacterium
CACCCTCGAAGACGGCACCGACGCGGTGCAGCTGGGCGAGCTGGTGACCTACACGCTGACGGTGTCGAACGCCGGTTCCTTCGATCGCAGCGGCGTGCTCCTGACCAGCGCGTCGCCAGCGGGCACCAGCGTGGACTCGGCGAGCGACGGCGGCTCCGCTTTGGCGGGCGGCGTCGTCACCTGGCCGGCCTTCAGCCTGGCGGCGGGGGAGAGCGCGGTCCGCACCCTGACTCTCCGCGTCGACCCGGCGCTCCCGCTCTCGGTCACAACTCTCACCAACACGGCGGAAGTGACGGACGACGGCGCGGCCGGCCCGGACCCGACGCCCGACAACAATCGGGCGAGCGACACCAACCGCGTCTCGACGGTTCGCGCCGACGCCGGTGGCCCCTACAGCGGCGAGGAGGGCACGCCGATCGCGTTCGACGCCTCCTCCTCGAGCGACCGCGACGGCACCGTAGTGGCCTACGCCTGGGACTTTGACGGAGATGGGGACTTCACCGACGCTGCGGGCGTGACCGCAAGCTTCGCGTTCCCGGACGACGGCGTCTTCACGGTCGCGGTCCGGGTCACCGATGACAGCGGCGAGCAGGACACGGCGACCGCCCAGGTGACGGTGGCGAACCTCGCGCCGATCGCCGAGGCCGGTCCTGACCTTGTGCGCACGGAGGGCGATTCGGTCGTCCTTACAGCCAGCTTCATCGACGCCGGCGCGGCCGATACCCACACGGCGACGATCGATTGGGGCGACGGCTCGCCGCCCGAGGCTGGCGTGGTGGACCCCGCGGGCCGCACGGTGACGGGCGGCCGCGCGTTTCCCGACGACGGCGTCTTCACCGTCACCGTCTGCGTAAGCGACGACGACGGCGCCACCGCCTGCGACAGCGCGGCGGTGACGATCGAGAACGCCGATCCCCTGGTGATCGAGCCCTTCGAGGTCGATCTCAACACCTGGACGGCGGAGAATCTCGAGGCCAGCGGATCCTGGACTGTGTCGGCGGACGGCCAGGACGTCGACCAATTGGTGAATTCGGATCCCACGGTCTTCTTCGGACCGTTTACTGCCATCGGCTCCGGGCTCGAGGGCGGCATCGAGGTGCGCACCGGCGGGGACGACGACTTCGTGGGCTTCGTGCTTGGCTTCCAGCCCGGCGACTTCGAGAACCCCAGCGCCGACTATCTCCTGGTGGACTGGAAGCAGAGGGACCAGACGGCCTTTGGCGGCTTCGGACCGGCCGGCCTCGCCATCTCGAGGGTGCGCGGTATTCCGACCTTCGGCGAGATGTGGGGGCATGAGGACGAGGACGGCGATGGGCAGGGTGTTCTGGAGCTCCAGCGGGGCCGCACCCTCGGCGCGACCGGCTGGGCGGACCGCACCCGCTACGTCTTCACCTTCCAGACCACGCCGGATCGGGTGCAGGTGCGGGTCAACGGCGTTCTCGAGCTGGACGTTCGCGGAGACTTCAGCTTCGGCTCCGGACGCTTCGGCTTCTACAACTTCTCTCAGGAATTCGTGCGCTACAGCGCCTTCTCGAGTCAGGGTCTCACCTTCTTTGAAGGGGAGCCTGCGACGATCTCCCTACCCTTCTCGGATGTCGGCGTGCTCGACACCCACACCGCCACCATCGACTGGCGAGACGGCACCGTCGAGCCGGGCACGGTGGTTTCGGGCGATGGCGGGGGGCTGGTTAGCGGCGCTCACGCGTATTTGGACGACGGCGCCCAGGAGATCGAGATCTGCGTCACGGATGATGACGGCGGCGAGGACTGCGGAGCTTTTCCGGCGACGGTGATCAACGTGGATCCGAGCTTCTCGGTCGGCCCAGATCGCCTGGCCTACGTGGGCGAGGGTCTCGCGGTCGAAGTGCCGTTTACCGATCCCGGAACGGCCGACACCCACACGGCGACGATCGACTGGGGCGACGGCATCGCCGAGGCCGCGACGGTCGCGGGCGGCGCCGGGTCGGGCACGGTCACCGGATCTCACGACTACGCCGCGGAGGGCACCTACACCGTCGAGGTCTGCGTCACGGACGATGACGGCGGCAGCCGGTGCGACACCTTCGAGGTGACGTGGCTCGAGCCGCTCCTCGACTTCTCGATGACTAAGACCGCAAGCCTCGAGGCCGTGCGCCCGGGCGAAACGCTGGTCTACGGGCTCACGGTGGACAATCTGGGCACCCGCGAGCCGCAAAACCTCATCGTCCGCGACGCGCTGCCGAGCGGGCTCGACTTCATCGCGGCGAGCGCCGGAGGGGTGTTCGACGCCGCGACCCGGACGGTCACCTGGACTCTGCCGCGCCTGGACTTCGAGTCGAGCGTGGAGCTTCGGCTGATCACCTCAGCGCCGGCGAACAGCGCCGCCTTCGGCACGCCGCTCGTCAATACGGCGAGCGTGGAGGACGATGGCCGATTCGGCCCCGATCTCGATCCGTCAAACAACCTATCGACCGCGGAGTCGGTGGCGTGGGACGGCATGACTCCGCGCGTCGGGGCCGTGACCCAGGCGCTCAGGCTGGAAGAGAACGAGGATCTCTCGATTCTCGCCCGCTTCGACGATCCCTACCTGGCGACCGAGCCGCCGGCGATTCCCGTCACCGGTCTCGTCGGCGAGTGGAGCTTCGATCAGGCGAGCGACCCCCTCCTGGGCACCGGCCCCAGCCGCTACCCGGCGCGTTTAGGCTCTGTCCCGGGCGCTGACCCCAACGATCCGGCCTACGCCTGCGCGGTGGGCATCGCGCCCGTCGCCGGCAACCTGTGCGCCCTCGAGTTGACGGGCCGCAGCACCGACGCCACGGACGACTTCGTTTCGGTCGCAAACGAACCCGCCCTCGACTTCACCGCCGCCTACACCCTGAGCGGCTGGGTCCGCTGGGATAGCGCGGTCAACGATCACCGGCCGATCTTTATCCGCGGCGCAGCCGACGGGACAACGAACGCCAACGACCTGGAGGTCTACATCCAGCGCAACTCCCGCGATCTGGTGGTTTACCACAACCGGGGTAACGGCGGTTCCGCCCGTTTCGTGACCTTCAGGGATCCGCCGCGCGACCAGCTTTTCCACCTGGCGGTGACCTATGACGGCGCCCGCGTCCGGGTCTACTACGACGGCGTCGAGCAGGGCTCCGGGTCTCTGGTTCCGGCGCTCGCCACCGGCCGCGACTGGATGTTCGGCAAGGTCGACCACTCCGCCTTCGGCGGCGGCCGCACCCGCTACTTCGATGGCCTGATCGACGAAGTGCGCTTCTATGACCGCGCCCTGGGCGTTTCTGAGGTGGAATCGCTGGCCGCGAGGTCCGGGTTGGGCGAGGCCCACACGGCGACGATCGACTGGGGTGACGGCACCGTCGAGGCCGGGGTTCTCAACGATCCGCTCGGCGGCTCGATCTCCGGCACTCATCGCTACCTCGATGACTACGCGGGCGATATCGAAATCTGCGTCACCGACGCCGCCGCGAACGTCGGCTGCGGGCGGATCCCAGTCGAGGTGGAGAACGTGGCGCCCAGTGTCAGCGACGACAGCGATATCGACCTGCGCCTCTGGCAGGCCGAGGGCTTCGGCGATGAATTCGACTGGGAGGTCGCGGCCGACGGCAGCTCGGTGCTTCAGAGAATCAACGGACCGCCGACCTTTTTCTACGGCGATTTCACGTCCTTTGATACGAACATCGAGGGCACGATCGAGGTGCAGACGAGTGGGGATGATGACTTCATAGTGGCTTGCCTGATTTTTTCGGACCATCCTAAACTTGAGGATGGCCTCATCTCCGTGTGAGCCCACTGCTTTGGGGCTGGTTGCTCTGATCTTCCTCCCATACATTTTTCGACCCACAAAAACCTGTCTCTCCGCCCGCAAGGGCTGTCAGGGGCGAAGCCGCGCGAAGCGCGGGCGGCGAAGCCGACCCTTGACTGCCCTGAGGACGGAGAGATGATGATCATAGGGTCGATTCGAGACAAGGAGAACCTTCTCCGGCGTCGCTCTTCCGTAGACTTTCTGCTCGATCCAGGTCCTTCCCGAACTCTTCCGGCGTTCGATAGCCAAGACTGGAGTGAGGGCGAAATTCGTTGTAGCGCCGACGCCACATCTCGATCAGCAGCCGAGCCTCCGAACGGCTCCGAAACCAGTGCTGATTCAGGCACTCGTCTCGAAACTTGTCGTTGAAGCTCTCGACGCTGCCGTTCTGCCAAGGCTTGCCAGGGTCGATGAATGCGGTGTCGACCTGCTGGCGGCTCAGCCAAGCTAGCAGTGCCTCGGAGACGAACTCAGGGCCGTTGTCAGACCGGAGGAATCGTGGGGCTCCACGCTCTTGGAAGACGCGCTCCAAGACCTCGATAACCCGGCTTGAAGGCAAGCGACTATCCACCTCGATGGCTAAGCACTCCCGGGTCCACTCATCCACCAAGGTCAAGCACTTCAGGGCCTGGCCGTTGGCGCACGCGTCGAAAATGAAATCGTATGCCCAGACGTGATTCCGGCCACTGGCCGCCTGAGGACGGGGAATCGACTGCCTGGCACGGCGGCGTCTCCGCTTTCGACGGACCTGATGCAGGCCCTTTTGCCAAAGCCGGCACATCCGGTCGCGACTCATCGAGACGCCCTCACGCTCTAGCAAGACTTGAACTCGGCGGTAGCCGAACCTGGGATTCTCCGTGGCGAGATCTTGGATCCGCTCAGAGACCGCGGCGTCCTTTCGCTCAAGCTTCGAGATATAGCCGAGGGTGGATCGGGCTACCGAAAGAAGCGCGCACGCCCGTCGCTGCGACAACCCCCGCCGGGTTGCCAAGGCGACCTGCTGGCGACGGGTGCGCGCGCTCACCATTTTTTTGCCGCGATCTCCTTCATGACGTCGATCTCAAGATCCCGCTCTGCGACGATCTTCTTGAGGCGTGCGTTCTCGCGTTCCAGCTCGCGGAGGCGCTTCACGTCGGACGACTGCATGGTGCCAAAGCGCTTGCGCCAGGCGTAAATGGTCTGGTCGCTGACGGCATGCTTCTTAGCGGCTGCCGCGACGGTGGTCTTGTCGGCGTCAGCGAGGATCTTGACCACCTGCTCATCGTTGAATCTGCTCTTCTTCATCGCTTCCTCTCCTGTGGGAAGCCATTCTCTCAAGAACAGAATGGTCCGAATTTTTCAGGGCAGGCCAATGCAGTTTAGGATATTTCTCGCACCTCGCGGTTCTTTCCGTTCGGGGTACGCCGTTAGATCAGTTCCAAGATAAAAGTGTCCCATCCCAGGACGGCGAGGATGAGAGGGCCTGAAGGACCGCGGCGCGGCACCGAGCGGAATCGAATCTGTGCCGTGAAGATAGGTTAGAGACTCCTCCTCCGATGCTCAAACCCACTCGGGAGGCGCTGTCGAACCAGGTCAAGATCCTGGGGTTTTGTCCAGAGATAGATCGGGATCTGCTCCTTGCACTTTCGAGGCTTCAAAC
>JBCCLG010000419.1:0-5429 GCA_039027015.1 Acidobacteriota bacterium
ACGGCGACGGCGTCGATATTGAGCACACCACCTCTATCGCCACGATCCTGTCGAATCCGGACGCCTACCTCGGCAAAACGGTGCGCATCGAGGGCAGCGTGCGCGACGTGTGTCCCAAGAAGGGATGCTGGATGGAGATCGGCGACGCCAACGGCTCTCTCAAGCTGAAGGTTGAGGACGACGTGATCGTCTTCCCCGCCGACGCCAAGGGGCGGTTCGCCGCCGCCCAGGGCACGGTCGAAGCGATCGAGATGACGCGCGAGAAGTACCTCGGCTGGCTCGCCCACCTGGCGGAGGAAAAGGGCGAGAGCTTCGATCCCGAATCCGCCGACGTGGGCGACGGCCCCTACCGCATCATCCGCATCCGCGGCACCGGCGCTCGCATCGGGGCCGAGCAGGCCGCCAGCCCCTGAGGCGTCAGCCGGATCGGGCTCCGGGGGGCGCATGAGGCCGGGCCGAGGCCAAGACGCTCCTGAGAATCCGCGCCGCGGTCTCGATCTGGTCTTCGCTGGACGCGCCGTAGCCCACCACGAGCCCGTTGTAGGAGGAGGAGGACTCCGGCGATCCGGCGGCCTGATAGTGCCGCAGGGTCGCCAGGTTGACTCCCCTCTCTCGACATCGCTCGACGATCAGGTCGGCGGAGAGAGACTCCGGCAGGATGAGAGTGGCGTGCAGGCCCGCCGCGAGCCCCGACCAGCGGAGCCCGCTCTCCAGGGGCTCTAGGCTCTGGATCAGAAGATCGCGCCGGCGCCGGTAGAGGCGACGCATGCGCCTCAGGTGACGGGTGAAGGAGCCGCTCTGCAGATAGTGAGCGAGGGCGCGCTGGGTGAGCCAGCTCGAGCCCTGGTCGCTGCGTACCCTGAGCCGGAGAACGGCCTCGCGCAGCGGCTCGGGGGCGATCAGATAGCCCACCCGGAGCCGCGGCGAGAGGGATTTTGAAAAGGTCCCCAGGTACGCCGCCACGTCGCCGCGCTCGTCGCTCGACTTGAGGGACGGCAGAATCGGGCCGTCGAAGCGAAACTCGCTGTCGTAGTCGTCCTCGATCACCAGCACCTCGCGGCGCGCGGCCCACTCCAGAAGGGCCAGGCGGCGGCGATAGCAGAGGGCGCTGCCGTAGGGAAATTGGTGGGACGGCGTCAGATAGACCGCGGTCGGCAAGGGCCGGGATCCTGCCGCGTCCTGGCCTTCACAGGCGGCCATGAGCCTCTCGACGCGCAGGCCCTCCTCGTCCACGGGCACGGGCAGGATCTCGGCCCCGCGGTCGGTGAAGATCTGCCTCGCCAGCCGATACCCCGGGTCCTCGAAGGCGATCCGGTCGCCGGGCCGAATCGTCGCGCGGGCGATCAGGTCGAGGGATTGAGCGGTCCCCGAGGTGAGGATCAGCTCGTCGGCGTCCACCTGGAGCCCGCGCTCCTGAAAGAGGAAGGCGGCGACGGCGCGCCTCAGGCCCTCATCGCCCTCCGGTGGCGGATAGCCTTCGGGAATCGGCTCGCGAATCGCGCTCCGGGCGGCGGTGCGCCAGGCCTGGTCGGGAAAGCTCTCGGCGTCGGGCTCGCAGATGCGGAAGGGGATAGCGGGGTCCGCCGGCGGATCGACCTGGGCCTCCTCGAACCTCCGGGACAGCCAGCGCGGCGTTGAGGCGCGCTTCGCCGGCGGCCCTTCGTCGCCGCGGGCGCTCCTCGCCCGGCGCCGATCGCCCTCGCGCCCCGCCGGCTTGGGCAGAAGCTCGACGACAAAAGTCCCCGAGCCCCGGCGGGAGTCGAGGTAGCCCTCGGCGATCAGGGTGGCGTAGGCCTCGCCGGTGACCGTCCGGCTGACGGCAAGCTGCGCGGCCAGAGCCCGGGTGGACGGCAGCCTGGAGCCGGCGGGCAGGCCGCCGCTTTCGATGCCTCGGCGGATCTGCGCCGCCAGCTGCTCGAAGAGCGGCGCCGCTTCACCACCGCGCTCGAGCTGAACGGTGAGGGTGGAATCCATGGCTCAGGTGGCTACCTATTTTCTTAATTTATTGGATATTTCCGAGAATCCAATTCTCCCATACTCTCCTCCTGCCCGCTAACCAAACCCCAGGAGGCCTGAAGATGTCTACCGCCGCCGCTAACGCCACGCGCGTCCGCGCTAAGAAGCTCGTCACCCCCTATCCCGCCGGCTCCAGCAGCCGCGACGCCCAATCCTTTTTCGAGGGCAAGCTGGCCTTTGAGACCGATCCTGCCGACGTGCACCACGATCTCTCCGCGGGCGTCGCCGCGTTCACCGTGCTCGACGTTCGCCGGCCCGAGGCCTACGAGGAGTGCCGCGTGCCGGGATCGGTGAATCTGCCGGTCGGCCGCATTCGCGAGTCGACTGTTCAGCATCTGGACCGCGACGCGATTCTCATCACCTACTGCTGGGGGCCGGGCTGCAACGCCTCGACCAAGGCCGCTGCCGGCCTCGCGGCCCTCGGCTTTACGGTGCGGGAGATGATCGGCGGACTCGAATATTGGCGGCGCGAGGGCTATAGCGTCGAAGGCACGGAGGCCGAAGATGCCCCCCTGGCAGGCCACTAAGCCACCGACCGTCGAGATGCGCCGAGCGGGCCCGCGGGGGCCCGCCGCCGCGTCGTCCCGGGAGTCCAGCCTCGACCGCGGCTCGGTGGATACGGGGCTGCGGCACGTGCGATTTCTCGAGCTTCTCGAGGAGAGCGGCTGGCGCCTCAAGCTCTACGGCATGAGCCTCGGCCCCGAGCCGCCGCCCGAGGAGCTGATCGAGAGGGCCCGAATTCTCATCGGCAGGACCCTCCCGATGCCGGCCATCGCCGAAGAGCGCTACGGCGTCGGCTTCGCCACGGTGCACGCCGGCGAGCACGGAGATTACCTGCTCCTCGACTGGTGGTACGCCCAGGACACCCTCCGCCACCATCTCTTCGGAGCGCCTCGGAAGCCGGGCGAGAGCCAATCCGGCAAGCTGCGCTACGGCTGGCCGCAGAACGTCTGCGCCTGCATCTGGGAGCTGGCGGTGCTGTGGCACGAGCGCAACGCCTGGTACCGCCACGTTTTGCAGGACGGCCGGGGAGATCTCGAGGGCTACCTGGCCGACCGGCTCGAGGGCACGGTATGAGCATCCGGCCGATTCGCGCGGCCGAACTTCCCGAGCTGCTCGAGCTCTGCGCTGAGCACGCGGCCTACGAGCGCAGCTCGTTCGAGGTCGGCGGACAGATCGAGCGGTGGAGGCGCGACCTCGCGTCCGAGAGGCTGCGGGTTTGGGTCGCGGCGGGGGCCGAGCGGCTCGAGGGTTTCGCCGCCGTGTCGCTCGAGTACTCCACCTGGCGAGCCGAGAGCTATCTCCACCTCGACTGCCTCTACGTCCGCGAGTCGGCCCGAGGTCGCGGCTGGGGCTCGAGGCTTCTGGCCGCGGCGCGCGAGCACGCCGAGAGCGCCGGCTGCCGAGAGATTCAGTGGCAAACGCCGCCGTGGAACGAGAAGGCCGTCGAGTTCTACAGCGCCAGGGGAGCCTCCGCCCAGCCCAAGCTGCGCTTCAGCCTGGCGATAGAGCCGGCGGCCCTCGCGCCCGAAGACTGAGGGAATCGGCAGCGGTCTTGCGATCTAGAGGGTACCCGGCCTTGCCGACGCCTGCCGGCGTCTCGCGAGGCCTTGGTGATGGGCAACCTCGATACCCCGGTCCGCGAGCTGGCCAGGCTGATCTCCGAAGCGGACGTCGACCCGTCCTACGACCTGTTCTGAGCCGGGCCTGATCTCTTCTGAGCTGGGCTTGATCTCCCGTGAGCCGAGCATTGGGGAGCTGAGCACTGCACGATTATCCAGAGTTGCTGTCAGGAATGGGGGCCGAGCCCCCAAGTCCTCGGGTGAGAGATCGAGGATCTCGGGAGCGTTCCCGGGCTCGATCCCTTAAAGGACTCGCTCACGGGCCCCGCCTGATTCCGGAGGGTGCCCCGCGGGCCAAACCGAGGAGCATGATTCATGCAATTCAGGAAGTCGAATCGAACCGCAGGGGGCCTCGTTCCGCTGCTTCTTTTGGGACTGACGGCGACCGCGCCGGTCGGGGCGAGCGGCCAGGGTAAGGCCGGGACCGTCTTTGACACCGGCGGCCAGTGCCGGGCGACGCTCAAATGCGCCGTTGGCGAGACTCGGATCTACGACTATTCGGCGGTCTTCACCAACGAAGCCGACGTCGAGACGGTCACGGAATCCGGCTACGGCTCCGCGACGCTGACCGGCGAAGCCGTAGCGAGCCTCACAGCGGTTTCCGACCGCAACAGCGTCTGCACCTACGCGGTGGCCTTGAGAGAAGTCGAGGTCGCCGAGATCGTGAACGGCGAGCCGGCCTCGTTGCCGCGCGATGAAGAGATCTCGCCGCTCATGGAGGAGACCTATTACTTCACCCAGGCCTCGGACGGCCGCATCCTCGACGTCATGATCGGCCGCGAGGAGCAGCCCGAGGCCGTGACCTTCAAGCGCGGCGTGATCAACGCCCTGAACGTCACCCTGCGGGGCGAGGGACGTTACGAGGTTCAGGAGACCGACATCTCGGGAACGCACCGCGCGCAGTACAGCGCCGAGACCCTGCGCGATCGCACGACGCTCCAGCGCACGATCGACAAGGGCGCGGGCGGCGTGGCCAAGTCGGCCTTGGGGAGCCTCGCCTTTGAGTCGACGCAGAACGCGACCCTGACCCTCGACCACGACTCCTGCGGCATCGCCGAGGTCAACATCAACGAGGTCGTGATCATCGATCAGCCGGACGCCAGCGATCCCGCGGTCAGCAACCTCTTTCATCACGAGACCCTGACCGTGCGCGCCGCCGCCAACATGACCCTGCGGTCCACCACGACGGCGTCCAGCTCCGCCCAGGCTCCGACCAAGCTCAACCTCAAGGATCTGGTTCGTCTGCCGGTGGACGCTCCGGTCCTCGTGACGCCGCGATCCGTGGGCGATCTGGGAGCGGTCGAGGAGCTGCTCGAAAACCTCACCGCCAAGAACCGTGACGAGGAGAAAATCCGCGAGCTGGCCCGCGCGCTGCGCGCCGACGACGCGGGCATGGAGGCGGTCCGCGCCTTCGTCAACGCCCGGCAGCCCACCGGCAGCCTGGCCCACTCCCTCGGCACCCTGCTGATCGGCGTCGGCACCGAGGCGGCCCAGCGGGTGCTCGCCGAGAGCCTGCTCACGCCCGAGCAGGACGAGGAGACCCTCGAGAGGCTGATCGGCCTCAGCACCCTGATCCAGGCGCCGACTCCGGGCCTGGTGGATACGGTCTCCGGTTTCGCCAGCGAGAGCCGCACGGGCCTCGGCGTGGCGGCCAACCTGGCCCTCGGCGCCTACGCCGAGAAGCTGCGCGGCTCCCACCCCAAGCTCGCCGCCGACCTGGTCCGTGAGCTCGAGACCCGTCTGCGCCTCGCCGCGGGCGACGACGCGATTCCCTACCTGCGCGCCCTGGGC
>JBCCLG010000420.1:0-5426 GCA_039027015.1 Acidobacteriota bacterium
AGCGAGCCCGTCCCGCCCGCCCCTCGAGTATCGCAAAACGCGGGAAGGGCGGGCGGTCGAATAAGAGAAAGGCCAGTAGCGGCTCCTGGCCTTTTCCGTGGGAGGCGTGACGGGGGAGGCCGATCAGGGTACCGAGCTGCTCCAGCGCGAGAGGTTGCCGAGCTCGAAATCGTCTTCGAACAGCGCCTCCTCGGTAATCTGAAGGAAAATCGCCGCCGGCGGACCGGCCTGCCCCGTCGCGTCCTCGCCGACCACGAAGAGAAGATGCGATCCGGCCGTGAGGCCCGTGGTGTCCACGCTGGCGGTGACCGTCTCCTGCACGGCGTCAAAGGCTCCGTCCATCGCCGCCATCGCCGTGCCGCCGCCGGCCTCGAGGTCCGCGAGGTCGAAGCCGGCCCGCGCCGCGGCGATATTCTGCGTCGGCTCGGTGCCGAAGCCGTTCGAGTCGAAGAGGCCGTCGTCGATCAGGGCCTGCAGCGTCACGGGAGTGCCGGCCTCTACCTGGGCCACCGAGAGCGTGAGATTGGCGGCCTCGGGCCCGGAGGGCTTGAGATAAGGCAGGTCGGCGACTTTGGCCGCGTAGAGCATGGACTCCAGGTTGTCCGGGTAGATCGTGCTCTCAAACGCCGCGCAGCCCTGGAAGAAGTCGGTTCCCACCTCGAAGGTATAGGCCGCGACCCCGTATTCGCCGTAGGCCACGTCGACCGTCGTGCCGGAGGCGGTTCCCAGGCAGTCCTGGCACACCACGTAGTCGGTCTGAAAGCCGAATTTCCTTCCTAGGGTGCGCAGCTGGGCGTGATTGGGGCTGTCGTTGTTGGTGCCCTCCCAGGGAAAGAGCACCAGCTCGCCGAAACTGTGAATCGAGATAAAGACGCCCTGGGCGTCGTCGGGGGCCGGATCGGCCATGTCGCCCTTCTGGTCGAGGAAGACCAGGGCCATATAGTCCTCGATCGCCTCGGTCTCGGGTTCCGAGGCCGCCGACGGGCCGCGGTAGGTCTCGTCGCAGGTGGATCCGCTCGAGGCCGGCCCGCCCCAGAAAAAGGTGCTGTTGCGGTTCAGGTCGATACCGCGAAAATTGGAGTTGGCGCAGAAGTCGTTGTTGACGTTCTTGCGCCAGAAGAGGCCCGTCTCCGCGCGCTTGCGGCCGTCCGGGTTCTGCTGGGGAACGATATGGATCTCGCGGTGGTCGAGAAGCCAGGTGGCCTCGGGATCGGTGCCGTAGCCGTTCAGCAGGTGGAGCGCGAAGCGGGTCGCGATCTCGGCGGTCGCCAGCTCGCGGGCGTGCATGGCCGACATCAGCAGAAAGACCGGCTTAGGCCCGGCGATCGACTCGTTGGTGAGCACCAGAACCCGCTGGTCAAAGCCGCCCTGGCCGACCGTCTTGAGCCAGCTATCGCCGATATCCCGCCACTCCGAGAGGTCCTGGCGCAGCGCGGCCGCCGCCTCGAGGTCGGCGAAGGTCTCTTCGACCGTGCGGAAGCACGTAAACCCCGGGATTCCTCCGCCCCCGCCGCGCTCGGCGTCCTGCAGCGCCCGAACGCCGCGCAGCTGGGATTCGGTGCGCTCCTCGTCGATCTCGAGCTTTCTCCCGAGAGCCTCGAGCCGGGCCTTCTGCTCGGCGTTGAGGGGCGCGATGGCGACCCCATCGAGCGGCAGAAAAGTCCACACGTCGATCAGATTCCCCAGCTCCGTGAGCTCTTCGCTCGAGGCCTCGATGCGGTACACGGCGTCGGTCTCGACATCGAATTTGGCTTCGGCGGCGTGGCCGTCACCGTGGCCGCGGGACGCCGTGGCGCTGGTCGCGACGAGAAGGGTGGCCAGCAGCGCGACGAGCGCGATCAGCGGGCGAAGTGAGGAGGGGCGGGCGAGAGAAGAGGATCTGACGGGCATAGGGACGGCGTCCTGCGGTTCTGCGTTCGAGAGGTGAGCGCATGCCTTGGCGTCTCGGAAGGCCGAGAAGGGGCGCGAGCGTTCGGAATTCAGACAGCAGGGATCGCGCGAAAAAGCCTTCGAGACCGCAGCGGCGCGGCGCGATCCGCCGGTGGGCACTTCCTCGGCCCGGAGCTCGCAGGCTCCGGGCCTCGCGGCTCCCCGCCCGCTAGCCGCAGGTGGCGAAGGCGCTGGTGTCGGTGAAGGCCATCGACGAAACGCCCAGCTCGTTTTGGTAGACGCGCTCCTCACCGCTCAGCGTGTCGGTCACCGTGAGGGTGAACTCGACGTTGCTGGCCGCGCCGGCGAAAACCCAATAGTGGCCGTCGCTGTCGCAGGCGTCGAGCACCTTGACCAGCAGCTCCCAATTGTCGGGGCCGAAGAACCACCAAACGCTGGAGTCCGGGGAGGTAGAGCCCGAGCGCGCGGCGCCCGAGTTGTTCTCGAAGTCGCGCCAGCTCACCCGCACCTCGAAGCGGCCGCCGCTCAGGCAGCGGACGGTGTCGCTCTCCGTGCAGACGCTCGGGTCGGGATCGCCGCCGCCGTCGCCTCCTCCTCCGTCATCGCCGCCGCCGGTCTCAGAGGCGTCGATACCCGCCAGGGTCTGCGTGGTGCCCGCGGGGTCGAGGAAGGTTTGCAGGCCGCGGTTGTAGTGCTCGGCCATTTTGCCGTACCAGTCGGGCTCGTCGTTGCCGCAGGCCGCGAAGCCGCCCGAGAGCGTGCCGACCACGCGTCCGAGGCGGTCGAAAATCGGCGAGCCCGAGGAGCCGCGCTCGGTGGTGCCGTCGTCCCAATCGTTGACCCGCCAGTGGGTGGAGGGCCAAATGTCGGTGTCCGCCGAGGTGAGGACCGGGTCGTTCTCGAAGCTGATCGCCTTCTCGTCGACGCTCGGGTGATGAATAGAGATGACGCCGTTCGGCAGCGGCGCGTCGGAGGCGTCCCAGCCGGCGTAGAAGGCGTTGAAGGCGGCGGGCGGCCGCGCGTCCATCTCGAGCAGGGCGAAATCGGAGATCTCGTTGATGGCGAGCAGCGTGGCGCCGTTGATGCTCTGGTCCATCGAGCCTCCGGACAGCGCGCCGCACACCGGGGATTCGAAGTTGAAGTAGAAGCTCGGGTCGGGGTAGCCGCCGCCGATATTGCAGTGCTCGGCGGTCAGCACGAGGGGCCGTCCGTCCTGCGCGGCGTTGTTGATCAGGATTCCCGTGCAGCGGTCGGTTCCGTTCAGGCTGTAGGCCACAATCGAGCGCACCTGGTCGCGCCACGGATCGGCCTCCGGGCAGATCACGTCGTTGTTGCAGCTGCCCTGCTTGGTGCTGGAGCGGTCGAAGAAGCCGCGATAGCCGTGGGCGACGCCCGTGATCACGACCTCCGAGCGCTCGAACGCCTCCGCCGGCTCGTGCAGCTCGACGATGGCGCTCTCGCCGGCCAGGATCGGGGTCCAGAGGCGGTCATTCTTGGCGTTCCGGGAGGTGTAGGGGCCCAGCACCTGCTGGGTGTTGCCGGAATAAACCCACAGAAACGCTCCCTCGGGCAGCAGGAAGCGGTCAAAGGTCAGCGAGAGGGATTTGGCGCCCGCGGAGTCGACGCGCAGTCGCCAGAGCCGGGAGCCGTCTTCGAGGGTCGTCCAGGAGCCGGAGTTCTCCAGGCTGTAGTCGACCGTCGACTTGATCGCGAAGCGGTAGGGTCCGAGGGTTCCGGTGCGCTCCTTGGCCGTGTCCTGAACGCGCGCGGCCTCGATGTCGGGCACGGGCGCGGCGCGGCGCTGGACCTCGCTCAGCGAGCCCGCGCTCTGCACGAAGCTGACCGGCGGCGCGGAAGCCCAGGCGGTGGCCGCGGCGAGTCCGCACGCGAGGGAGAGGACGGCCGCTCTCGTGAAATGGAATTTTGGCATGGGACGAAACTCCTTGGACTTGATGGCGCTACGCTGCAGAGGGCACGGCCAGGGGCGAGGCAACGCCTCGATTCTAACCGATGCGCCGGGCGAATACCGCCTCAACTCATGCTACTCGATCATGAAAACCCCCGTGCGTCAGGGATCTGCCGAGGCGGCGGCGCTGCGGATCTCTTCCTCGAGCGCCAGAAGGGCGGCGAAGGCGTCGACCCGCGGAAAGTCGAGGCCGGTATTCACCACGTTGTCCGCCCCCTGATTTTCGCCGTCGTGCACGGTCACCGCGGTGTTGCGCATCAGGCGGACCAGGTCTTCGACCTCCGGAAGCTCGCCGGTTTCGCGTCGGTGCAGCTGCTGCAGCAGCATCAGGACGCCCGCGACCACGGGCGTCGCCTGGCTGGTGCCCTGCTGCTCGGACTCAGCCCGGTCGTTCTCGATGCCGGCGGATTTGATCGGCGCCCCCGGAGCGAAGATGTCGGTGCGGCACTCGAGACCCACGGACTCGTGCAGGCGCTGGCTAAACGGCGTCACGCGGTCGGGAGCGGCCACGGCGGCGCGGGCTCCGCTGCCGTAGGAAAAGGGACCGCCGTGGGAGTCGTAGACCGCGCCGACGCTGACGCACTCGCGCAGGATAGCGGGGAAGGCCATGCCTTGCCGGCTGCCGTGGGTGAAAAAATCGTTGCCGGCGGCCACCACCACGGCGATTCTCTTCTCCCGCAGCTGGCGGATGCGGTCGCGCACGATCTCGTCGGCGAAGCCTTGATCGCTCTGATGGTTGACGCGTCCGGAGAGGGACATACAAACCACCGTGATGGCGTGCTCTTCATGTTGCTCGACGATCCATTCGAGGGCGTCGTGGACGGCGCGAAAGCTGCCCGCGCCGGTGTTCTTCATCACCTTGAGGGGCACGATACTGCCGCCCGGAGCGACCCCCTCATGGAGGCCGTCCGCCACCACGATGCCGCCGACGTTGGTGCCGTGACCGTGACCGTCCGAAGCGTCGCCTGCGTCGCCCCCGTTGTCGTCCGTGAAGTTGACCTGGGAGCTCACCCGGCCGGCGAAGTCGACGTGGCTGACCCGCAGTCCGGTATCGAGCACCGCGGCCGAGAGGCCGGAGCCGTCGACGTCGAAGTCCTCCCGCGCCTCCGGACCGCGAATCAGCCGGTTGGCCGCCACCAGGTGAAGACCGGGAAGCCTCTCGGACTCGGCGAATTGACGCGGACGCTCGAGGACGCCGATCTCTTCATCGATCAGGTGTTCGGGCATGGTTCCTCCAGGAAAAAAGTGCGGATGGACGGAAGGGAAGTCGAGGGTGGTGCGGCAGCGATCCCGCCACGGCGAAGCCCGGGAGAGCGCTCCTCAAAACAGCGGCATCGGCAAGACAGCTGCATCGGGAGTTCAGCTGCCTCGGCAATCCAGCTGCGTCGGGAATACAGTGTCATCGGCCTCGCTGGCGTTTCTCCACCAGGTTGAAGAAGGCGCTGGCGTCGACCCCGGCTGGGGGCACCCTGCGCGCTTCCGGATCGCCCGCGGGCGCTCGGGCGGGCGCGACTCCCGCCACGTGGAGGAGCGTTCCCGCGTCGCGCACCCGGACCACGTCCCCCTGGCG
>JBCCLG010000421.1:0-5421 GCA_039027015.1 Acidobacteriota bacterium
CGCGTTTGGGCTTGCCGCAGTCGACCGAAGGAGGTTGAGAGTTTTCGCGGGAGACATGTTATATTGGTACCTCGGTAACAAATGGCGAAGCCAACCGAGGAAACCAGACATGAGTGCACCAGACAGCGCAGAAAAAATGACCACGCAGGGGTCCGCCGAGCCGACGGACGGCGCGGCGGCCAGGCGGCAGGTGGTTCGAGTTCAAACCGGCGTCCGGCTCGAGAAGCGGATGGTGAAGGTTCTCAAGGCCCTGGCGGAGTATCACGACATCAGCCTGGGGGATTTGATCGAGGGAATCGTGCTGCATTCCTTCGACGGCCGATGCGCCTTTGGCGAGCGGTCGCTCGGAGCCATCCGCGAGTTCAAAAAGCTCTACGGGCTGGACCTCGGCGCCGGCGACAGCCACCTTCTCACCGAAGGTTCTGAGGGGCGAGGCACCCCTCGCCGGTGATATCTTTCGGCCGTCGCGCCCTGCAGAGCCCGAGCGCTGCGGCCGGCTTCTGGGCCTTCTGCCCGCATCCGGCTGCGGATCCCGAGCCGGTTTGCCGCCTTACTTAGCTAAGACGTCTCATATTCGATCGCGACCTCTCACAACGCTCCTCAACCCTCCCGCCTGGGCTCTCCTCCCGAGCCTCTCTCGGTAGCTCGTTTGTTTTTGAAAAGGAAGAACTATGGTCCAGACTCTCGGACGCCGTGACCCGCGGCTCAGCGGCCCCTCACCCACGCGGCTCGGCGCCCTCGCGCCCAAGCTTTTGGCCTTCGCCGCGTTGGCCGCCGTGACCCACGGATCGCTGTGGGCAGAGGGCCAGAGCAGAGCCCCCTTCCGCCAGCTGCAGTCGGTCGACGTTGGCCGCCAGGTCTACGTCCTGACGGCGCAGCAGACCGTCGAGCCCGATCCGACCAACTCGAGTCGGCTGCTTTACCAGTACCGCTACAACAACCAATTTCCGGGCGAGAAGATCGAGGTGGCTCCGGGCGAGACGATGGTGATCGATCTGGTCAATCGCCTCGAGGGCCTGACCACCGAAGTTCTCCAGATGCTGAACCCACCGGTCCTGCGCCCTTCGGAGTTCCAGGAGACCAAGGATCTGGTGACGGCCAGCTCAAACATCACCAATCTGCACACGCACGGCCTTCACGTGTCTCCCGGCGGCCGCTCGGACAACGTCATGATCATGGTGCCTTCGGGCAAGCAGTCGCGGTATCGCATCAAGCTTGGAGAGGACCACGCCCCCGGCACCCACTGGTACCACGCCCATCTGCACGGCTCCACGGCCCTGCAGGTTCAGGGCGGCATGGTCGGCGCCCTGGTCGTCGAGCCTTCGACCCCCGACCAGAGCCTCAATCCTCCGGGCTTCCGCGTTCAGGAGAACGTGATGATCCTGCAGCTAGGCTCGGGCTGGACCCTCAACGAGGCGCCGCCCCCGGCCCAGGCGGGCGCATTCGGCTCCTCTCTCTCGGGCGCCAACACACTCGACCCTGAAGAGGTTGAAATTCCGCCCGCTTTGGTCAACGGCGTTGAGGATTCGGCCCTGGGCATGCAGCAGGACGTGACGGTGCAGCGCCTGCGGGTGATCAACGCCGGATCGCGACGGGATGATTTCAAGAGCCTGTGGATTCGCGACAGTCAGGGCGGCAGCCTGCCGATGTACCTGGCTGCGATGGACGGCATCAACCTCACCGAGCTGCCTCAAAACGGCGCCGGCGATTACATCGCCTACACGGAAGACAACCCTCTGGTTCTCGCCGCCGGCAACAGGGCCGATATTTTCTTTCTCCCGGAAGACGCCGGCACCTTCACGCTGACGATGGAGGCCGAAATCGGGCTCCAGGAGGCGACCGCCGCGCCCTCGGGCGGGCGACCCGGCAACGCCGCCAGCCTGGGCGGCGGCGCCGGGCAGCCCAAGGCTGCCGCCCAGCGCCTCACCTTTCAGCGTCCGCTGATCACCTTCGAAGTGGGCGGCCCCGATCTCTCGGAGCAGCTGCTCGAAACCTCGGGCGCAGCGACCCTGACCGACGCCTTTCTGCAGGCCCTCGACGCCAATCTTCAGCGTCTTCAGCAGGAGATCCCGGCCTACAGCTCGGGCTACCTGCGGCCTTTTTCAGACAGCTCGACCTACATTCCGCGCAATATCCGCTTCAACACGGTGCGCGGCGCCGGCGCCGGCCGAAACAGCTTCTTGATCAACGACCGCAGCTATAACCGCCCGCCCGCGACCTCCGGCACCACCCCGGCCCACGAGATGATGGATCACTCCACCATGGGCGGTCACGAGCATATGGGCGGTCACAGCGACTACCTCGGCAAGATGTCCGGTGACGGCGGGCTCGGTCCCCAGGGGCAAACGCCCTGGCCGCTGCGCACGGGAACCGAGGAAGAGTGGGTCATCACCAACGAGTCGAACCTGCCGCACCCCTTCCATATCCACGTCAGCCCGTTCTGGATCATGGAGATCGAGGAGTCCTCCAACCCCTTTCCCAACAGCGAGTGCAGCAACACGAACGGGCTGGTGCCGGTCGATCCGCTGGATCCGCGAATCAACCGCTGGCAGGACACGGTCATTCTGCCGCCCTGCGGAACGGTGCGGGTGCGGCATCGCGTCAGCCGCTTCGACGGGATCTACGTGCTGCACTGCCACATCCTTCAGCACGAGGACCGCGGGATGATGATGAACGTGCTGACGATACCGAATCAGGCCCGAGATCCCCAGTCGGTCTTCGACAAGATCATGGAGAACAACAGCGGCATCAACCGGAAGATCAACGCCGGACCCTGAGAGCGGCCGAGACCTTGGTCAGCAGGCGGCGTCCGCAGAGGGCGTCGCCGCGCAGCTCCAGCGCGCGCTTTCGAGCTGCGCTCCGCTCGGCACGGTCCCCGGCTTGAGGATCTCGGCCAAGCACCGCGTGCGCGCGCTGGCGGGCTCCAGGGCTAGGGCCCTTGCCATCTCCTCCTGCGCCTCGGCCGCCTGGCCGCTGGCGGCCAGGGCGAGCGCCAGCTCCGAGCGGAAGTAGGCCCGCTCCTCGAGCGCATAGCCGAAGACTTCCTGCAGCAGGCGCGCCGCTTCTTCGGCCCGGCCGCCGAGCAGCAGCAGACGCGCCTCCAGGTGGAGGAGATAGTGCCCCTCCCACCTGCTGCCGCCCGCCTCCCGAGCGGCGAAGGCCCCGGCAATCCGGCGGGCGACCTCCTCGGCCGCCGGGGGATCACCCGCCGCGAGGTGGGCCAGCCCCTCAGCCCACAGGGCCTTGAGAGACCACAGATGCTGGGGCGTCCTCTGCCGCCTTTCTTCGAGGGGCGCGAGCAGGATCAGAGAATTCTCGGCGTCCACGGCGCGATAGAGCGCCGAAGCCGAGATTCTCGCCTCGCGCTCGAGAAGAAGCGGCCGGCAGAGGTGGGTTTCCACCGGGCCGCGGTGGTTGGGAAGGCAGTTCTCTGCGGCCAGCTCGTCCTCTAAGGGAGTCGTCAGCTCGAGGAGCAGCGAGTCCGCCAGGCGCCGGGCCTCGCCTCGCCTTCCCTGCCGATCGAGAAGCGTGATCTGCTCGAGACGGGCGGGGAAGTAGTCGGGCTCGCGCTCGAGCAGCGTTGCGAGATCCCTCGGGGCGAGGCAATAGTCTCCGCTCAGCCGGGCGCCAAAGGCCCTGGGATAGAGCCTCTCGACGGTGCCAGGCTGATTTTGGAAGTGCCGTTCGTAGCTCTCGAGGGCCAGTTCCGGCTGCCCGCACAGGGCCTGGGAGTCGGCGACCGCCGCCTGATTCTCAAAGTCCGCGGGCATCAGGCCTAGCGCGCGTTCGCAGTCCTGCCGGTGGGTCCTCACGAACCAGGAGAGGGTGGCGAGGTCGCGAGGCTCGCCGGTCAGGCCGGCGATGCGCTCGAGGGCGGCGTGGCCTCGGCGGTAGTCTCCCTCGAGGGTCGCGATGCGCCGATCGAGTCGCAGGCGGTCTACCTCGGAGGTTCCGGACGGCAGGGAGTCCCGATGGCCCTTCAGGATCTCGAGGGCCGCAGCGTCGTCGCCTCGATTCTCGTGCACGCTGGCGAGCAGCGACCAGGCCTCGAGAAGCTCGGAATCGAGCTCGATCGCCATGATCAGCAGCTCTTTGGCCTCGCAAAAGCGCAGGTCCCAGCGCAGGGCGGCGCCGGCCTCGAGGCAGTGTCGAGCGCGCCGCCGCCTGGTTTCTCGCGGATCGCTCAGCCAGGTTTGGCGCAGCGACTCAACGCACGACTCGCGGTCGAGCTGGAGCAGCACCTCGTCGACTACCGAGGTGATCAGATCGTCGGGAAAGGCCTCCGGGGCCTCGCGCAGAATCTCCGGAGCGCAGCCCGAGGGAAGGCCGCTCACCCGCCCGGAAAAGCGCAGCCGGTTGTCCTGCCTGCTGACGTTGCCCTCGAGACGAGCGGGACGAAAGAAGGTCAGATTCGAGAAGCGGTAGAGCGACCAAGACGGCAGATCGCCCAGGGCCCGCCGGGCGCGGTCGGGAAAGGAGGCCGCCACGGTGCGCGAGAGCGCGTCGGCGCCCGAGCTCAGCGGCGCGAAGCCGACCTTGAAGGGCTGCTCCACGATGCGAAAGAGGAGCGGGATGATGAGCAGCAGAATGGCCGCCAGAATCACCAGGCGCCAATTGCGCTGCAGCCAGGTGTTGAGGCCTGGAGGCTCGCCGCCGGGCGCCGCCTGCTGGGAGGACGGCGGCGCCGCCGGGACGGGCGGCCACCTGAACCCCCGGCGGTCGACCGCCGCGCACAGCCGGTAGCGCCCCTTGCTGTCGGTGGCGATAAATCCGGGGTCGTTCGCGCTGTCGCCGAGGGCGCCGCGGATATTCGAAATGTGGTTGGTGATCGCCGAAGGCTCGAGTCGGCCGTCGTCGGGGTAGACCTCCTGAATGCGCGCCGCCAGCTGCTCTCTGGTGAAGGCGCGGTCCGCGTCGCCCACCAGAACGTGGAGAATCTGCCATCTCCGCCTGCTGAGCCCAGTCTCATCGTCCTCGCGCCCGAGACTGCCGCCGTAGCGCCGAACGAGATGCCCGCCGCTCGAGACCTCCACCCGGTGATCGGGTTTTCTGCGGCCTCTAAGAATGTACTGGAGTCCGTCATCTTTCTCCCATTCCCTTCCCATTCCCATTCCCATACCCATACCCCCATCCTCCCCAGATGCTGGATCCATCTCCCCAAGGAACTCCGTCGCCAGAAGGCTGTGACGCGATTCTCGCATGAGGCGGGGGCTCACCCCGCGGGCGGAAGTCAAATAGCCCGGCCGGCTGCGGGATGAGCCGAATGACCGTCGCTTAACGGTGGATTCACGGGTTAATACCGGCAGCTTTCAGCCGCGGGTATCGCAAGGTTCGTTCGCAACATCAGCGCGGTGGCCCCACGACATCGCCGGTCAGACATCCGAGCCCGAAGAAACGCAACCTCGACGCATCAGGAGTTCC
>JBCCLG010000422.1:0-5408 GCA_039027015.1 Acidobacteriota bacterium
CGGCTGCAGACCGAGCGCGATAAGGCGCGGGTCATGGACGGCCTTCTTCAGGCCGAGGGAGCGATGTCGAAAAAGCAGCTGGAGACCCTGCTCTCCGGGCTCGATAAGCGGGTTTTTCTTCTGCACAACGTGCACGAGGACGCGCCGGTGCTCTATCGGGTGCGCTGGGCCATGTCCTACCTGTGCGGCCCGCTGACCCGCAGTCAAATCAAGACCCTGCGCGCCGCCGAGCCGGAGCGAAAGAGCGCTGATGCCGAGGCCCAGGACCCCGCGCCGTCGGCGCGCGCGCGGATCGCCGCGCCGCCGCCTCCCGCCGCCCGCCCGGTGCTGCCCTCGGGCGTTCGCGAGCGCTTTTTGCCGTCGCGCGCCGGCGGCGAGGGAGTGCGCTACCGGCCCGCCGTCATCGGCGCCGCCAGGGTTCACTTCGTCAACGCCCGCAAGGGCCTCGAGGCCGAGGAGGAGGTGCTCTTTCTGGCCGACCTCGAGGACGGCGAGATCGACTGGCGCCGCGCCGAGCTGCTGGAGGACCTGGCGGAAGACGACCTCGAGAAAGCCCCCGAGGACGGGGCGGACTTCGCCGAGCTGCCGGCCCCCGCCGCCGAGGCCAAGAGCTACCGCGGCTGGAGCAAAGACTTCTCCGACATGCTCTACCGCGAGCGCCGCTGGGAGCTTCTGCAGAGCCCGGCCCTGGGCCTGATCGCCGAACCCGGGGAGAGCGAGCGCGACTTCAGGGTGCGCCTCGGCGATGCGGCCCGCGAGCAGCGCGACGTGAGCGTCGAGAAGCTGCGCAAGAAATACGCCCGTCGCTTCCAGACCCTGCGCGACCGCCTGCGCCGGGCGGAGCAGAAGGTGGAGAAAGAAGAGGAGCAGGCCAGCAGCTCCAAGATGCAGTCGCTGCTCTCGGTGGGCACCACGGTGCTCGGCGCCCTCATGAGCCGCAAGACCTTCTCGGCGACCAATATGCGCAAGGCCAGCTCGGCCATGCGCCGCGTGGGGCGTAGCGCCAAGGAAGGTCAGGACGTCGACCGCGCGCGGGAGAACGTGGAGGCGGTGAGCCAGCAGCTGGCCGATCTCGAGGCTGAGCTGCAGGATGAAATCCTCGAGCTGGAAGAAAAATTCGACGCCCAGGCCGAGCAGCTCGAGGTCTTCGAGCTCAAGCCTCGGCGG
This sequence comes from Acidobacteriota bacterium, assembly GCA_039027015.1. Classification (GTDB taxonomy): domain Bacteria; phylum Acidobacteriota; class Thermoanaerobaculia; order Multivoradales; family J023; genus JAUIJL01. Next base: position 1,168 of record JBCCLG010000422.1, read on the forward strand.
ACCGATATCGACCTGCAGCTCGTCGCCCTGGCGTGGTGCCCGTACCGCGTCCGCGACGAGGACGCCGCCGAGGCCGCCTGGTAGCGGCAGGCCAGCGAAGAGAAAGGACCCCTCATGCTGATTTTGGTCATCAACTGCGGCTCTTCGAGCGTCAAATATCAGGTGATCGACACCGAGTCCGGCGCCTCGAAAATCTCCGGCAAGGTGGAGCGCATCGGTCAGGGGGGCCGCACCCATAGGGCGGCTCTGGGCGAGATCCTCCAGGAGATCGAGGGCCACGCCGCTCCCGAGGCCGTGGGCCACCGGGTGGTGCACGGCGGCGAGCGTTTTCACGACGCCGTGCTGATCGACGACGCGGTGATCGAGGCGATCGAATCGTGCGTTGCCCTGGCGCCGCTCCACAACCCGGCCAACCTGACCGGCATCGAGGCGGCTCGCGAAGCCCTGCCCGATCTGCCCCACGTGGCCGTCTTCGACACCGCCTTTCACCTGCGCATGCCGCGGCGAGCCAAGCATTACGCCCTCGACATGGACGTCGCCGAGCGCGTGGGTATCCGCCGCTACGGCTTCCACGGTCCGTCCCACGCCTACGTGGCGGGCCTGGCGGCCGACTACCTGGAGCGCGACCTGCGCGACCTGCGCCTGATCACCCTGCACCTCGGCAACGGCGCCAGCGCCTGCGCCCTGGAGCTGGGCGGCTCGGTCGAGACCTCGATGGGCCTCACCCCCCTAGAGGGCCTGGTGATGGGCACCCGCTGCGGCGATCTCGACCCCGGCGCGGTGCTCGCCCTGGTGCGCGAGCTGGGGGTCGAGGAGACCGACCGTCTGCTCAACCGCGAGAGCGGCCTGGCCGGCCTCTCGGGGCTCGGCAACGACCTGCGCGATATCGAGGCCGAGGCGGCGCGCGGCAACGACCGCGCCCGCCTGGCGATCACCGTCTACGCCCACGCGGTGCGCCGCTACATCGGCGCCTACGCAGCGGTGCTCGGCGGGCTTGACGCCCTGGTCTTGACCGGCGGGATCGGCGAGAACAGCGTCTCCATGCGCCGCCGCATCCTGCAGCGCCTCGAGTTCCTCGGCCTGCGCTTTGACGAAGACCGCAACCAGGACGTTCGCCTCAGCGCCGATCGGCCGGTGGTCGACGTCAGCACCGAGCGCTCGCCGGTGCGCACCCTGGTGGTGGCCACCAACGAGGAGCTGATGCTGGCTCGCCAAACCGCGCGGGTGGCCGGCGGCGGTACCGCCGTTCTCTCCCCGGGGCCGGTGCCCATCGCGATCAGCGGCCGCCACGCCCACCTCGACCGCGCGGCCATGGACGCCCTCTTCGGCGTCGGCAGCGAGCTGACCGTGCACCGCAACCTCTCGCAGCCCGGCCAGTTCGCGGCGCGGGAGAAAATCACCCTGATCGGCCCGCGCGGGCGCATCGAGGGCGTGCGGGTGCTCGGCCCCCTGCGCGGCAGCTCGCAGATCGAGATCTCGCGCACCGACGAGTTCCGCCTGGGCGTCGACGCGCCCGTGCGCGCCTCGGGTAAAACGAAGGGCTCGGCGCCCATCGTGCTCGAGGGGCCGGCGGGCACCCTCAACCTGCGCGAGGGTCTGATCTGCGCCTGGCGGCACATCCACATGACGCCTCGGGACGCCGAGAGCTACGGCGTCGAGAACGGCGATCAGGTCGAGGTGGCGGTCACCGGCGGCCCGCGCGACCTCACCTTCGGCGACGTCCTGGTGCGGGTCAAGGACAGCTACGTGCTCGAGATGCACATCGACACCGACGAGGCCAACGCCGCCGAGCTCTCCCAGGGAGCGGCTTCCGGCGATCTGCTCTACGAGCCTCCGGGTCCCGACGCCTCGGCGACCCTGCGCCGCAAGCGCGCCCGCTAGTCCCGAGGATTCAGCTCCAGCCTCCGTCCGTCAGGCGCTCGCGCCGTCTAGGATCTCGGCGACGGCGCGGGCGAAGGCGTCGTGCTGGTCGAGAAAGGGCCAGTGGCCGGCGGGCGCAAAGCCGCGGGTTTCGGCGAGTCCGGCGGCGGCCAGCTGGCCGAGGGAGCGCTCGCCGGTGCCGCGCGGACGGCCGTGGAGGTAGACGGTAGGAACGCCCGCTTCGGCGTAGCGGCCGGCCAGGGTTTCGGCGCGCGACTCGCGGACTAAATCCTCGCTGTTGAGCAGCAGAGTGCGGGGATCGGCGAAAAGCACGCTGGCGCCGTAGGCCCTCGCCACGGCGGCGCTCTCGGTGGCCGGGGTGCCGTCCGAGAGGGTGAAGACCGCGTCCACGAAGCGCGCGTAGCCGCCGCCCTCGAGCCAGTCGCTCTCGCTGTGGCCGGCGGCGCGCGATGAGAAGCCGCAGTCGTCGAGGGTGACGTTGCCCTCGACGTTCAAAAAGCAGGCGACCCGGCGCCTCCCAAGCCGGCGGATCAGCTCGAGGCCGATGACGCCGCCCATGGAGTGGCCGAGCAGAACGAGCCGGTCGCCAGCCGCCACCAGCTCCGGACAGCCTCGGATCAGCTCGGCGAGGTCGTCGGCGTGGTCGGTGACCGAGCGCGGCCGCGCGGGCCAGGTGGAGCGCCCGTAGCCGAGAAGATCCGGCGCCAGATGGGCCCAGCCGGCGAGGCGCGGGTCGCTCACCAGGGCCTCGAAGCACAGGGCCGACTCGCCGAGGCCGTGAATGTAGAGAATCGTGCCGCGCGCCTCAGGATCGCCGAGCCGGAGGCCGCGCAGGAAGAGCTTGCCCTGGAAAAACCGCCTCAGGGCGAAGCGTGAGGCCGGCCAGCGGTCGAGGGTCATGCGGCTCGCGCCCTCGCCTCAGAGGCTGGCGATGGCGTTGGCCAGCTCGGTCTGGCGGGCCTCTACAGCCTCGTGGGCCTCGCTGGAGCGGCGCATCAGGAGGGCCCGCCGCATCTCGATGCCGTCGAGCCAAAGGGGCACAAAGGCCATCAGGTCGCGCAGGGTTTGATCGATGTCGCCCAGCAGGCGGATCAGGCGCGCCGCGAAGAGGCCGTGGCAGTGCATCAGGTCGCGCACCGCCTGCTCCCTCTCCGGCCGCGATTCGCCGGTGTGGCTCTTGATCGCGTCGTTGACCTCGCGGGCGGCCTGCCACAGCGTTGCGGCGCCGTTGCAGCGCACCGGCAGGTCGACGGCGTAGCGGTCGATGATCTCCATTTCGTGGAATCGGATGCCGCGCAGCGCCAGCACCTCTTTGAGCTTGGGCGTCAGCTGGGCGTCCACCACGTCGAGAAATTGCTGGGTTTCGAGCCAGGCTCTCTCGGTGGGAACCGACTGCTCCTCGCGGATGGACCGCAGGGTCGGAGCGAGCAGCTCCTCCCGGTCGCGGTCGAGATCGGCCAGGTAGTCGCGCAGCCTCTCAACCGTCGAGTGTAGCCACTCGGCCTCCTCGACGTCCTGGGGGAAGCGGCGGGAGAGGAAATAGTCGGCGTCGTGCTGCGAGCGCGGGTCGCCGGCCATGATTTGGCCGAAGGTGTCCTGGAGAAAGGCGTGGATTTTGCCGATCGACACGCAGAGCAGCTTGCGCACCTCCATCAGGCGCTCCTCGGGCAGGTGGCCGCCCACGGCGGTGAACTGCTCGAGGTCGCTCAGCACGCTCTCGGACAGCATGGTGAGGGAGACCTCGGCATGGGAGCGCGCCTCCTCGAGGGCCGGAAAAGGCGAGGGGTTGTCGAGCAGCGGCGCCAGCTGGGTGAGCATCAGGTCGGAGACCTCGCGGACCCGGCGCCAAATCTCTGCGAGCCTCTCCGGCGAGCAGTGGAGGATCGCGTAATTGCTCTCCATGACGCCGCCGAGCATTCGGATACAGCCTAGGAAGGCGCGAATCCGCGGGTTCTGCCAGTAGGTCCGCTCGCGCGACCAGTCCGCGACTGTCACCCCCTGGGGCAGGGGGATCTCCTGGTCGCCGACGCGGATGTAGTAATGCTCCATGCGTTCTGGCTCGTTTTTGTGGGGTGGCGGCGTCGGCGTCGGCGGGGCGTTGGCTAGAGGTCTCTGGGGCTGCGTCTTGAGATGAGGGAGGTGAGGTGAGTTAAAGCCTTGACGAGCGGGTCGGCGACCCGGAGCGGCCCAGCTCCACTTTATCAAGCGGCCGCCGCCTCGCCAGCTCAGCCGGGCCGTTTTTCCTCCTCCTTCACCTCGTTCCAGACCGCGTCGAGAGCCGCCAAATCGGCCTCCTGGAGCGATTCACCGCGCCCTTCGAAGATCGCCTCGAGGCGCCCGAAGCGCCGCCTGAATTTGGC
>JBCCLG010000423.1:0-5388 GCA_039027015.1 Acidobacteriota bacterium
CTGCGGATCGGCAGCGAGCTGCCGCTGGCCGCTCTCGCGACCCTCGACGCCACGGCCGGCCCGCGCGCCATCGAGCGCGAGAATCGCCAGGCCAAAATCCGCGTGACCGCCAACACCAGCGACCGCCGCTCCCTGGGCCGTGCGATGGGCGGCGCCCGAGAGCTCCTGGCCTCCACTCCCATGCCGCCGGGCTATGGCTGGAGCTTCGGGCGCTGGACGCGGCGCGCCCAGAGCGACAGCGCGGGCTCCAGCTTCGCGCTCCTCTTTTCGCTGGTCCTTGTCTACATGCTGATGGCCGCCCTTTTCGAGAGCTTCAGCCATCCGTTCTCGATCATGACCGCCGTGCCCTTCGCGTTCATCGGGGTCGGCCTGGTCATGAAGCTGGCGGGTCAGGCGCGCGACAATTTCACGGAGCTCGGCTTTATCGTGCTCATCGGGGTGGTGGTCAACAACGCCATCGTGCTGATCGACCACATCAATCGCCTGCGACGCGAGGGCCTGGGCCGCAGCGAGGCCATCCGGCAGGGCGGGCGAGACCGGCTGCGGGCGATCCTGATGACCGCCGTCACCACCCTGGTCGGCCTGCTTCCCATGGTCGCGCCGCTCCTCTTTCCCGGCGTTTTCGGCCCCCTCGAAGGCCGGGCGGCCACCTGGGCGCCGGTAGGACTGGTGATTCTCGGCGGCCTCAGCACGTCGACCTTTCTGACCCTGGTGATCGTGCCGGCCTTCTACTCCCTGGTCGACGACGCGGGGATCTTCCTGGGCCGCGTGACGGCCCGAGTCGCGCGCGCCCTCAGGCAGCCGGCCTGAGTCGCTTTCTTCTTTCCCGATCATGATCGAGAGCTTCGGAGATTCGATGACCCCGAGTGAAGGCCCGCCCAGCAGAAGAAAACGAAAACCCGGCGCCAGCCGGAGATCGCGCGTGGCCGCGGTGCTCCTAGCCGGCCCGCCGCTCCTCGCCCTGCTCGCCCTGGCCGGCTGCGCGCCGGCCGACGAGCCCGGGCCCGGAGCCGCGCGGAGATCGGCGCCGGCCTCGGCCAGCGAGCGCCCCGCGGGTGCGAGGCCCGAGACGCGGGCGGGCGGCCGAGCCTCCGGACCCGGCGCACAGGCGAGCCCGGGGAGGAGGGGCCGAGGGAGAGGCCAGGGGGCCGCTCAGGACCAGGCTCGCGGCGTGCCCGTGGAGGTTGCCGAAGTCGAGCGGGACTCCATTTCGGTCTTCTTCGAGACCAACGGCTCCCTCGAGGCGGAGAACGAGGTCGACCTCGTATCGCGGGTCGCCGGACCCATCGTCGAGCTGCGGGTGGAGGAGGGGCAGCGGGTGAGCCGCGGTCAGGTGCTCGCCCGCCTCGACGACCGCGAGCTGCGCGCCCAGCTGGCGTCGTCTCTGGTGCGCCTCGAGGAGGCCAAGGCCGCCTTCGAGCGCACCCGCGCGCTCTTCGACCAGGAGCTGGTCAGCCGGGAGGTCTTCGACAGCGCCCGCGCCGCCTCGGAAACGGCGGGCGCAGATCTCGAGCGCCTGGAGGTGCAGCTGAGCTACACGGAGATCACCGCGCCCTTCGAGGGCTGGGTGGTCGAGCGCTACGTGAAGTTCGCTGAGTTTCTGCAGAACGGCTCGCGCCTCTTTCGCCTCTCGGACTTCGAGCCGCTGCTCTGCCCGATCCGCGTTCCCGAGCGCCTTCTTCCCCAGCTACGCCCCGGGCAGCAGGCTTCGCTGCGCGTCGAGGCCTTCGGCGAGCGCGTCTTCCAGGCCCGCGTGCTGCGCATTCGGCCGGTGGTTCAGGCCGCCACGGGCACCGTGGAGGTGACGCTCGAGGTCGAGGGCGACGACGCCCTGCGGCCGGGTATGTTCGCCAGCGTGGCCCTGGAGCTGGCGCGGCGAGAGAACGTCGTGGTGGTGCCCAAGGGCGCCCTCGCCCTCGACAGCCTGCAGCCGACGGTTTTCGCCGTGGCGGCGGACGGCAGCGCCGAGCGGCGGACTCTCGAAATCGGCTTCCGCAACGATCGGCTCCTCGAGGTGCTCAGAGGGCTCGACGCGGGCGAAACGGTGGTGATCGTAGGTCAGGACGGTCTCGCCGCCGGCACGCCCCTGGAGATTCTCGACGCGGACCGCGGCGCGGCGGACAGCTCGGAGGAAGCGAAGGCGGCGGGAGTCGCCCAGGGTTCGCCCGGCGTCGAGGCATCCCAAGCGCCGCAAGGCGCCGAGGTATCTCAAGCGCCGCCAGGCGCCGAGGCATCCCAAGCGCCGCAAGGCGCCGAGGCATCCCAAGCGCCGCCAGGGCCGCGAGGCGAGGGCCGCCGCCGAGGGCGTCCCGAAATCGACTGGGACGACCCGGAGCAGGTGCGCAGAATCGAGCAGCGGATGCGCGAGCGAGGCCTTGACGACGAACAGATCGAGCGCCGCCTGAGGCGAATGCGCGAGCGTCGCGGCGGCGGCTCCGCGAGCTAAATCGGCCATGGTCGCCCTCGCCATTCGGCGGCCCGTGGCCGTCTTCATCTTCGCGGTCGCGGCCGTGATCTTCGGCCTGGTGGCCTATCAGCGCCTGGCCACCGATCTTCTGCCCGACGTCACCTATCCGTCGCTCACCCTGCGCACCGAGGTGCCGGGGGCAGCCCCGGTAGAAATCGAGAATTCGGTGACTCGGCCGCTCGAAGACGCGGTGGGCGTGGTCAGCGATCTGCTGCGCGTCAGCTCGAGCTCGCGGGCGGAAATCAGCGAGGTGACCCTGGAGTTTGCGTGGGGCACCCAGATGGACTTTGCGGCCCTCGAGGTGCGCGAGCGGCTCGACGTCTTGAGGCTGCCCCCGGGCGCCGAGCCGCCCGTTCTGCTGCGCTATGACCCGTCCCTCGATCCGGTGATGCGCCTGGGCCTGGCCGACGGCGGCGGCGGCGATCTCACCCGACTGAGGAGAGTGGCCGAGCGCAGCGTACAGAGGGTCCTCGAGCGCCTCGAGGGCGTGGCCGCGGTGGTGGTAGAGGGCGGGCTCGAGGAGGAAATCCAGGTCGAGCTCGACGAGCTGCGCATGGCGGCCCTGGGCCTCCAGCCGGAGCGCGTTCTGGCGCGCCTGGCGGAGGAGAACGTCAACGTGACCGGCGGCCGGCTGCGCGACGGCGAGAGCCGCTACATGGTTCGCACCGTCGCCGAGATCCTGCGTCCAGGCGAGCTCGGCAGCCTGATCGTGACGCGTCTCGAAGACGGCACCCTGGTGCGCCTCGAGGACGTGGCGGAGGTGCGCCAGGGCTTCAAGGAGCGGGAGGTGATCACCCGGCTGGACGGCGCCGAAGCCGTCGAGGTCGCGATTTTCAAGGCCGGCGGCGCCAACACCGTGGCGGTGGCCCGCGCCGTGCGCGCCGCGATCCTCGAGGTGGAGTCGAGCCTGGCGCGGGTGGATCCCAATCTGCGTCTCGAGCTCATCACCGACCAGGCTCGCTTTATCGAGAGCGCCATTCGCGAGGTCCTCGAAACGGCGGCCCTGGGCGGATTTCTCGCCGTCTTCGTGCTCTACCTCTTCCTGCGGTCCTTCCGCGCCACGGCCATCATCGGCGTGGCCATCCCGATCTCAGTGATCGCCACCTTCTTCCTGATGTACGCCTTCGAGGTCTCGCTCAACATCATGTCGCTGGGCGGCCTGACCCTCGGGATCGGTCTGCTGGTGGACAACGCCATCGTGGTTTTAGAAGCGGTCGAGCGCAAGAGGCGCGAGGGGCTGGGCCTCATGGAAGCGGCGCGCACCGGCGCCGGCGAGATGGCTCCGGCGGTGACCGCCAGCACCCTCACCACGCTCTGCGTTTTCCTGCCGATCCTCTTTGTGGAGGGCGTGGCCGCACAGTTCTTTACCGACCAGGCGCTCACCGTCACCTTCTCGCTGCTCGCCTCCCTGGCCGTCGCCCTGACCGTTATCCCGATGCTCGCCTCGCGTCCGGGCCTTGGGGAGGCCGGTCTGCAGTCAGGGGAGTCCGAGGCCGAGGAGAGCGCGGCGGTGCGCGGCGTGGCGGCTGCGCTCACGCCCCTCGCTCGCCTCGCCGCCTGGCTGGTCCGGCCGCTGATCTGGCTGATCGAGCGGCCGGCCCTCGCCTTCGAGGCGCTCTTCTCGCGGTTCGCCAAGGTCTACGGCCAAATTCTCGACGGGGCGCTCGCCAGGCCGCTGGCCGTGGTGCTGGTGACCGCGCTGCTGGCCGCCGCCACCCTGCCTCTGCTCGACGACCTGGGCAGCGAGCTGGTTCCCGAGCTGGTGCAGGGAGAGTTCTTTTTCGATTTAGAGCTGCCCCCCGGCACCCATCTGGCGATCACCGAGCGGCGCTTCGCAGCCCTCGAGCAGCGGATCCTCGGGCTGCAGGGGATCGGCCGCGTCCACTCCCGGGTCGGCTCCACGGGCCAGCAGGGAGGCATCACGGGGGAGAATCGCGAGCATCTGGGCCGGTTGACCGTGGCGGTGGGGGAGCCTTTCTCGCGCCAGGCGGAGGAGGACTTGGTGCGCCGAGTGCGCGAGGTGCTGCGCGAGGATCCGGAGATCACGGCGCGCTTCGGGCGTCCGTCCTACTTCAGCTTCGAGAAGCCGGTGGAGATCGAGCTGCGGGGCTTCAACCTCGCCCTCCTGCGTCGGCTTTCCGACGACCTGGTTTCCCGGCTCGAGGCCGAGCCCGGCTTTGAAGACGTGGAGTCGAGCGCCGAGGGCGGCACCCCCGAGCTGCAGATTCTCTTTGACCGAGCCCGCCTCGCGGCGCTCGATCTCTCGGTGCAGGAGGTCGCCGGACTGGTGCGCACCAAGGTTCTCGGCGAGATCGCCACGGAGATCCAGCGGGAAGACCGAACGGTCGATATCCGCCTGCGAGCGGCCGAGCAGTTCCGCTCCTCGGCGTCCGACCTGCGCCGCCTGGCCGTGGTGCAGAGCGAGGGCACCAGCCTCCCCCTCGAGGCGGTGGCCGAGGTGATCGAGGCCGAGGGTCCCGCCGAGATCCGGCGAACCGGCGGCGAGCGGGCGGCCCTGGTCACCGCCAACCTGGTGGGGCTCGATCTGGCGACGGCGGGCGAGATCATCGAGCGCGAGATCGAGGCCCTTGGGCTGCCGGCCGACTACGACTGGCGCCTGGGCGGCCAGCAGCGGGAGATGGAGCGCTCCTTCGGCTCGCTGCGGCTGGCTCTCGCCCTGGCGGTCTTCCTCGTCTACCTGGTGATGGCCTCGCAGTTCGAGTCGCTGCGGCACCCGCTGATCATTTTGTTCAGCGTGCCCTTGGCCGCCATCGGCGTGATCGTCACGCTGCGGGTTCTGGAGGTGCGCCTGTCGGTGGTGGTGCTGATCGGCGCCGTGCTGCTCGCCGGCATCGTGGTCAATAACGCGATCATCCTGGTGGATACCGCCAACCGCAGAAGGCGCGCGGGCGAAGCCGCCC
>JBCCLG010000424.1:0-5388 GCA_039027015.1 Acidobacteriota bacterium
GACGTCGGGCACGTCGAGGTCGCGCCAGCGCACTCGACCGTCGTCCACGCGCTCGAAGCGGGTGTTGAGCCCGCAGCCTAGCTCGACGACGAAGCCGCCCGGATGCTCCGCCATCCAGCGGCTGACCAGCCCGTCGTACACCCGGGTACGCCAGACCGCCGCGGGCAGGCTGGGCCCGTCGAATTTGTCGAATTCGTAATCGATGCCCGCAACGATGGCCTCCGCCTTGGGATCGCGCAGCAGCGGTCGACGCTTCCGCTGCTCGAGGGCGCGGCCGAGCAGCGGGATCATCAGCGTCTCCTCCACCGCGCCGAGATGGTCGGCGGCGATTTTCGAGGAAGGGTCTTCTGAGGTTTCTTGTCGGGGGGATCCGGAGTGGGTCTCAGCAGGGTCGTTCATGGCTGGCTCCTTGGATGATTCTCGCTAGGACGCGGCCCCGGGGGCCAGCTTGGAGCTGCGCCAGGCCAGCCACGAGGCGACCGCCGAGGGCACCACGTGAAAAACCAGGCTCATGGCTCCCACGGCGCCGAAACTCTCGGAAAGCTCACCCAGGTAGTGGGCGGCGTGCAGCAGAGTCATCAGGCCACCGGTGATCGCCGTCGCCAGCCACGTGGCGCGGCTCACCGAAAATATCGAGAGGGCCACCGGCACCATGGTCAGAAGCGCGAAGATCGCCAGGGTCCATTCCGTGCTCGGGGCCATCATGTAATCGACGATTCCCTGCCACTCCTCCGGGTTGATCGACTCTCGGCTGAAGTGCAGCGTCAGGGTCTCAAGGCCGAGGTGGGTGAGAAATCCCAGGTACGAGAGGATGAATAGCCCCACGCTTTGTTGACTCTTTTCGGTTGGCACGTCGCTATCTCCAAAGGATCTTTGATCGAAGTATCGAGCTGCATCGACCGAACGGGCCCGAGGCGCGCTGGAGGGGACCAGGGCCGCGGCGGCCCTTTCATGCCCGGCGCTCGGCTGCCGCCGGCGCCGCCTGGATGCACCGCCCCGCGGCGCTGCGGACGCTAAGAGCGGGCGAAGGAAGTCCTGATCAGGACTGCTGCGAAAGATCCGCTGGGGTCTGCTGGCACCGGCGCTTCGCGGCTCCGCGAAGGCTCGTTGGTCGGTTGATTTTGGGCCTTTAGAATATCACGGGGAGGCGCGGGATCCGGCGCGTCCCGAGGGGTTTTGAGGCGCGGGATTGCTACACTCAACGCCGCCACGAACTCATCACCGCTTTCCGCCCGCCCTCGATGAATAAACGCACGCTGAAACGCCTCTACTGGCAAATTCACTCGGCCTGCTCGATCTACACCGGCGGCTTCCTCGCGTTCATCCTGCTCACCGGGGCGATCGCCGTTTACGCCCCTGAGATCTACGATTGGGAGTTCCGCGAGCACGCGAGGCTCGACTCCTCGACGCCCCTCGATCCCGAGGTCCTGTGGCCCGCCGTCGAGCGCGCGGCGAACCGGCTGCGCGCACCGGGCGCCGACGTCAACGCGGTGCCCTACGAGATCTACCTGCCGAAGTCGGACACCCACACGGTGCGCGTCCGCTTCATCAACCAGGGCTTCAGGCCCCAGCCCTTCGTTCCCGATCAGCCGTGGATCCTGCGCAGCGTTTTCGTTCACCCATCGAGCGGCGAGATTCTCGGCGAGGCCGACGACGACAGCTCTCTCTCGAGCTTTGTGCGCAGCGTGCACGTGCGATTCTTCGCAGGCACGCCGGGGCGCAATTTCGTGGGGCTGTTTGGAATCTCCCTGCTGGTGGTGAGCTTCAGCGGTCTGCTGATCCTGTCGCAGTATCTCGGCAAGAAGAGTCTTTGGCTGGTCCGCCGCACAAACCTCCGGGCCACCCATTCAGACCTCCACAAGCTCCTGGGCTTCGTCTTCCTCCTGCCCCTGCTGCTCTTCGCGATCACCGGCTTCTGGCTGGGCATGCAGGGGCACCTGATGCGCGCCTTCGAGATCGAGCGCCCCGGAGCCTTCAGCCGCGAGGCGGTGCTGACCGCCGAAGAGGATCCCCTCTTTCCCCTCGACGTTCCGGGCGCCTTGGCGGCGGCGAAGCGAGCGCATCCGAAGCTTGAGGTCCAGAAAGTCCGCTGGTCGACCCGCGGCGAGCGCTACGTTTCCGTTCAGGGCCGGACGCCCCGCATGGTCTACGAGCGCTACTCCCAGGGCGTGGTGCTCGACAAGTCGGACCTCGGGGTGCTCGCGGTGAGCGATACCGCCTCCGGGCCCTGGCAGGACAAGCTCTTCTACCTGCAGGAGGCGCTGCATTTCGGAGACTTCGGCGGCGCGCCGCTCAAGGCCGTATATCTGGGCATCGGCCTGGTCCTCGGCCTCCTGCCGCTCACCGGCTACGCCATCGCGCGCCTGCGCGCGCGGCGCTCCTTCCGCCCCTTTTGGCGCTGGACGGCGGTAGGGCTCGCCTACCCCGCCGGATATCTCTGGCTGCTGAGAACCCACGGGCTCATCGTGGCGGCCTCCTGGGCCACCGCGGCGCTGTGCCTCTTCGTGCTGGGCCTCTCGATCTACTGGATCCGCAAGGCGATCCGCGGACGCCGGGCCGGCGGCGGACGCGGGATTTCCGCGGCCAGGCCCGCGGCCCCGCGACGCGCGTCGCGATTAGGCGACGGCCTGCCGGGCTGAGCAGGCTCGCGGCCCACGGGCAGCCGCCGTGATCAGGGTCCGTTTCTGCCCAGCGCGCGAAGCCACAGCTCAACCGTCGCCCGCGCCATCGTCTCGGAGCCGTGCCGCGCGAGAACGCCGCGACGGCCCTCCTCGCCCAAACGGCGGCTTTCTGAAGGGTCGAGAAGCAGGGCAGCCAGGGCCTCGGCCAGGGCGTCGGGCTCGCCGGGCGGCACCATAACCCCCCCGCCCGCGGAGGCCAGCATTTCCGGAAAGGCGCCGTGCGCGGGCTGCACCACCGGCACCCCCGACGCCAGGGACTCGAGCACGTAGAGTCCCTTGGGCTCGCGGTAGACGGTCGGCACCGAGAAGACGTCGATCTCCTCGAAGAAGCGGATCTTGCTCGATCGATCCGGAAGCTCGACTCGGGTCACCGCGCTCAACGCCCCCGCGGACTCGATTTTGGCCATCTGCAGCTCGAAGAAATCCCGATCCACCGCCCCCAGCCAGCCGCCGAAGCGCAGACGGACGGCGCCGGTTGCCGGCCTCTGGCGCAGGCGGAGAAAGGCGTCGACCAGGTGGTGGAACCCTTTTTCCGGGCATAGCCTCGCCAGATAGCCGAGGGTCGGGGGACGGCCCTCGGGCCGAGGAGCTCTGACGGCGGGATCGACGAAGTCTTCGGGCGACGACACCCCGAGGGGCAGAATCTCAAAGCGCTCGAGGGGAATGTCGAAGAGCTCCGCCATGCGGTCGCGAAAGTCGCGGCTAAAAACCGCGAAGGCGTCGATCTGCCGGGCGATGCGGCGCATCTCGTCGAGGGCCTCCTCACGCTCGCCCGGCGTCAGGGTCGCGAGGAAAATATCGTCGCCCTGGAGGGTCGCCACCACCGGCACGTCCAGGCGCCGGCGCAGCGCCGGCACGAAGCCGGCGATCAAAAGATTCGAGACGTTCACCAGCTCGGGCCGATAGGTCTCGGCCAGGCTGTCCACCAAATCTTCGGTCACCGTCCGCTGCCTTCCCCGAAGCCCCTTGAGCAGCTCCACGGCGATCGCGCCGTCGCCCGAGCCCCGGGTCTGGAGCGCCAGGCGCGACACCGCCCGCAGCAGCGCCGGCGAATCGAGCAGGCGCCGCGCGGCGCGCGGCAGACGCGAGAGCCAGGGCAGCTTCTGGTGCAGGTAGATGCTCACGCCGCCCAGCGCTACCCGCTCGGCGCTGACGTCCTCCTCGTCGGTGCGGATCGGCGTGAAGGTGGGAAGCAGCACCACCTCGGCCTCCGACGTGCTGCGCACGGCGGCGGCCACGGCGTTGTCGCGCATGCAGCTGCCGCAGAACATCCCCGCGCCGCCGGCGGTGATCGAGACCACCCGCGGCGGCCGGTGAGCGCGCGCGCTCATGTCGCCGCCGCCGCCGCGGCCCGCCCGGGGCGTGCTCGGCGCACCGCCCACCCCACGGCCGCCGCCCCGGCTAGCGTGATGACGAGCCCCAGCCAGCGGCGCGGTCCCGGAACGAAGACCACCGCCCCGTTGACGATCATGAAGAGAAAAAAACCGTGCAGCGCCAGGAAGCCGCCCAGGGAGTCGCCCGGTCCGAGCCTGCGCTCGCCAACGCGCCGCGCTCGCCACGCGTCGATCGTCCACGCCAGGGCGAAGAGGTAGTTGAGGTAAAGCCCGCTCGAGGAGTCGAAGCCGGTCAGCTCGCGGGTTTGCCGGGCGGTCTCAGCCAGCGCGTAGGCGTGGCTCCAGCCGTAGAAGACGTCGAAGGCGGAGACCACGTGGACCCAGAAGAGAAGACAGCCCGCGGTCCACACCCGCAGCGTCCAGCGCTGCGCTCGGGGACCCTCAACGGCGCGGCCCAGGGGACCGGCGGGATAGCAGACGAGGGCCGCCCACACGGTGAAGATCACCACGCCTTCGGGGCTCATGGTGGCAAGCTACCACGCCGCGGCTCGCCCCGAAACAGCGGGCGCCGGCGCCAGCCTTGCCCTCCGCGGGCGGGGCGGTTACTCTGAAACCGGACCGCCCAACCTCCCTTTTCATGTCGGCCTCAAGGTCCCCCAAACCACCGCCCAGGACACACCATGACGATCGAAAACGTGATTCTCAACCGCAGGACGGAGAAGGTCCTGTGCGACGTCGAATCCTACCGGCCGGTACCTCCGGACATAGCGGAGCGCAACCGGCCCATCGTGATGCAGGCCCTCAAAACCGCCGGGTGGGCTCCCTACCATCACGTGCGCGGCGTCGACGGAATTCCCGAGCCTTGGCGGGCCTACGTGCTGTGGCACGACGACGTGCACAGGGCGGCCCTCTACCTCGAGGAGAAGCTGCGCGACGGCACCAAGGTGCCCAAGCTCACGGCCGCCTCGAGCGTCGTCATCCTGGTGACCTGGCTGCCGCAGTTCTACGGCGTCGAGTCGCCCAGCCCCGAGCAGATCTGCCGCGACGAGGAGCATCTGGCCGCCGCCTCCGCCATGGTGCAGAACCTCCTGCTCATCCTCACCGAGCGCGGCATGGGCACCTATTGGGGCAGCGGCGGCGTCTTCCGCAAGCCCGTGATGTACGACTATCTGGGCATTCCGCACGACGAGCGCCTGCTGGCGGCCCTGCACGTGGAGTACCGCGAGATGATGGACCCAGGCAAGACGCGCTACCCGGGCAAAAACTCGTAGAGCCCGAGCAGGATCGCGTTCATCCGCGACGAGATCTCATCCGCCCACTCGTCCAGGATGATGAGGAACGAGTTTTTCAGCGCGCGAAGGCCCGGACGCACC
>JBCCLG010000425.1:0-5385 GCA_039027015.1 Acidobacteriota bacterium
AGGCTGCCGTCCGCCTGGCGGACCCAGAAGGGACCGCCGCCGGTGAAGGTCTCGTCGGGCACCATGCCGCACACCCGCAGCGGCTTGGCGAGGGCCTGGTGCAGGGCCGCCATCCGCTGGGGAACCGAGCTTTCGGCAGCCAGGGAGGGGGTCGGCCCGAACAGGCCGATCAAACCGGCGCATATTTGCTCGATTCTCGCTCCGCTCGGATCCGACGCCAGCCGGTCGCGCCAGGCGGCGATTTGGCGCTCGAGCAGCGCGAGCTGCCCGACGAGCAGCCGCTGCCAGTAGAGGGAGGGAGCCGAGGGTTGACTGGCGATGTTGTCGATGTTTTTGACCATCACGAGATCGCCCCCCGTGGCCTCCAGATTGAGCAGCAGGGAGCCGTGGCCGCCGGGCCTCAGCAGCAGATCGCCCGCCGTCCGAAACGGCTGCCCGTCCGGCGCTAGCGCCAGGGTGTCGGTCGCGGGGCTTTGGCACGAAAAGGTGACGCGGAAGGCGCATTCGAGGGCCCTCTCGAGAAAGGGAAGAATTTCCTCCGCCCGTCGCTGGAAGGCCGCCAGGTGCTCGGCCCCGACCGTGAAGTGCACCTGCACCGCGCCGTCGCCGTAGCCGGCGATCCACTCCTCGGACTCGATGCAGTGCTCGTCAAAGGCTGTCCTCAAGGCGCCGCTCGCCGCCACGTGAAAGGGCAGCAGCCCCTTGGGCTGGCTGCACAGGCCCGGCTGGCCGAAGAGCAGCTCGCGCAGCGCCAGTCGGCGGCTCTCGGGATCCCTGGCGTGCACCAGGCCCTGGGCCATCGGGCTCCTACCGAGGGCGAGATGCTCGAGGCCGTCGAAGAAAAGCTCCACGGGGCGCGGCAGCGCCCCGTCGGCCCCACCGCCGCGCTGGGCCCACACGGCGAGGTCCTTGAACATGCGCGTGGCGGCGCCCGAGGCCGGCACGAACTTCGAGACCCGATCCGCTTTCGCCGCCTCGGAGAAGGCCTCGAGGGCCGCCGCGTGCTGGGGCTTCTCGAGACGCAAGATGCCGCCGTTCTCGGCCGTGCACGGCCGCTCGATGCGCGCGTAGGCGGGCCCGCGGCGCAGCAGGCTGAGCTGGCGTTCCGCTTCCTCCAGGGAGATTCCGCGGGACTCGAGCCGCTGGAGGTCTCGAGCGCTCAGCGACGGCGCGGTGGGCAGGGTGGTCTGGGCCGGTGAGACAGGTGGGCTGGTCAACATTGGGATCACCTCGATCGCGAAGAAGCAGTTTTGAGGTCGAAGGTTTATGGGCCTTGGAGGAAGCGAAGAATCCCTTTAAAAGGCCCAGCTCCAGGAAATGGAAAGGCTTCCATCCTCGAATCGCCCGGTGCCTGGGCTGGCCTTACGGCCGGGATAGCGATTGCCGGAATAATTGTTGTATTGCACCGTGACCGTGCCGGGGTGCCAGTCGAAATATCCGAATCCGTACGTGAAGTCGGGGTCCCAAGGCTGCTGCTGCTCGGGGTTGGGGTAGTAAAAGAGCGTGGCGTTTAAGTAGAACCAGCGGTAGATCGAATATTTGAACGAGAAGGTCAGCTGCTGCTTCCAGTCTCGGCGCTCTCCGGACTCGAGATCCGAATAGCGGGGAGTGAGATGGAGACCCAGCCCGGCGCTCAGGCTGCCGGTGGGGTGGACGATGAAAAGCTCCTGGGCCCAGCTCGGAATTTCGAGCTTGTAGCCGATCGAGAGAGTCCCCTCCTCGAGTCGGCTGAAGGACTCCCCTGGGCCGGGGTCGAAGCGATTGCCGCCGTAATGGGCGTAGGTCACGCTGAAGGTGCCGGGATGCCAGTCGTCGTAGCCGATCACGAAGGTGAAGTCCGGATCCCAAGGCTGCTGCTGCGCGGGGTCCTCGTAGGCGATCGCGGTCAGGACCGCAAACCAATAGGAGACGGGGTTGTATTTGAAGCTCGCGGAGAAGGAGGATTTGCCCCGCCTCGCGCCTTCGCGCCCCTGCCCGGGCTCGTCCGCCGCGTCTTCGGCGGACAGGGCGAAGCTGGCGGAGAGCGAGAGGCTCACGTCTTCGGTGAGGAGAGACCATGCGGAGGGCTCCGCTTTCTCCTGCCCGCGCGCCTCGGCCGCGAGGAGCGCGCCCAGGGCGACGAAGGCCAGAACCAGCTGTTCGGCAAATCGGCGGGGCATCAGAAGCGTCCCCTGCCGGCGCCCTCGCCCGCGTTCGGAATCTCGAAGCTCAAGAAGGGCTTCCGGCCGCGCTGGCGATAAAGCAAGGCTTCGAGGATGATCGCGTTGGTGTTGATATTCCTCGAGCGATTGATCGAGCCGTCCTCGTAGAGGCCGGCGTGGAAGCCGATTCTCGGGTGGCGCAGCTCGCTGGCCGCCCGCCGCAGCCTCTCGGCGAAGGGGTGGTCGCCAAAAAGCGCCGCCCAGCCCATCGCCGCCTTGGTGCTCAGGCTCGGCACCCGCTCGCTCGGCCGACCCCTGCTGTCGACCGTGGCCCACGCCTCGCCCTCGTAGAGAAAGTTCCGATAGACGAACCAGGGCTTGGCGTGGACCGAGTCCTCACCGATCGCCGTCAGCACGCCGGTTTTTTGAGAGCGTCTCTCCTGGGCGAGAAAAAAAGTCTCGGCGTAGCCGCGAAGGTCCTCTGAAAGACCGCCGAGCTCGAGATGCATCAGCACGAAGGGGTCGCTGGTGAGGATCGGGTGCGGGCGGGTGTCTACGCGCACTTCAAGACCCTCGAGCGTAGCCTCGGCGGTGTGCTCGAAGTCGAAGGCGCGCTCCATGGGGAAGCCCCACAGCGCGAACCCCGAGGCGGCGTAGTGCTCGTAGCCGAGGCGGCCTTCCTGATAGTAGGACTCGCTTCCCTTGCGCCGCAGCGTGCCGTTCATCTCGCCGCCGGCGACCAGGCGCTCGAATCGCCAGCCGCGCACCACGCCCTCGAGGCGGCTTTGCACCTCGGGGTACCAGACGGCGGAGATCTTGAGCCAAATCAGCAGGCGACCCAGATCGCTGGCCGACCAGCCGCTGCCCTCGGAGCTCGGCCTGTTGTGGGTGTCGGTCATGCCCGCCGTGACGGTGGAATACTCGCGATTGGGCAGCTCGTCGCCGTAGAGCGGCATCTGCTCGAGGGTCGAGATCAGCAGATGGAGCTGCTCGAGGAAGAGGGCGCGATCGATCAATCCGAGCTGCTGGGCGCACGCCATGGCGGCGATCTGGCTCGCCAGATCCCACATGGTCAGGTAGGTATATCCGTGCACCGAATTGACCAGGCCGGTGCGTTCCTGCCGGTTGACCGTGAGGTAGTGCCAGGCCAGCCGGGCCAGATCCATCTCCGCGGCGCTGAGGGCCTGGGCTGATCGATCCGCGCCGGGGCGAGCCAGGAGCGGGGCCCGCGAGGCGGGCGGCGCCTCCGCGTCGCGCATTTCGGCGGCCCCGAGCTCAGATCTGTCCGCCTCTGGCTCTGGCTCTGGCTCTGGCTCTGGCTCTGGTTCTGGCCCTGGCCCTGGCCCGGAAGTCTCGGGCTTTGGGGGTGCAGGTGCAGTCTCGGGCTCCAGGGTCTCGGGCTCCAGGGTCTCGGGCTCCGCAGTCTCGGGCTTCGGCGCGCTCTCCTCCCGCACCGGCGCCCTGGCGAGCGCCGGCGCCGGCTGCGCTTCGGCCAGAAGGTCCTCCTCGGTCGGAGGATCGAGCGCGGGGGCCGCTCGGCGCACGCCGCTCGAGGGGCCGAGCGGCGTGCTCGAGGGCGAGGCGTCAGAGGGCGAAGCGCTTGCGGAATCCTCCAGGCGCGCCGAGGAAGGCGTCCGAGCGAAGGAGCGGCGGGGGAGAGAGGCCGACTCTTCAGGCCGAGGAGAAGTCTCCGGAGGAGCCGAGTGGCGCGACCTCGAATCGACGACCTTCCGACCGGCCGGCCCCCCCCGGGCGGGCACCCCGGCGAGCAGCTTCGGCACGTAGCCGCGCGCGACCACCAGGGGAGGCACGCTTTTGGGAGCGCTTTCGCCCAAAAAGAGCCTGGGACCCTCGAAGGCGGTCACCTGGAGCTCATCCTCGAGGTCGAGCAGCAGCGCGGTGGTTCGATCGAGCCGGGGCGGCGGGCCGAGGACCGAGAAGGAGCCGGTTTGCTGCCGTGCCTCCTCAACCGCCCGGCGCAGCGCCGCGGCCTCCTGGCGCCACGGAGAGCCGAGGGAGAGGTAGCGCCGGGTCGCCTCCGCCCAGGTGCGATACGCCTGCGCGCTATTGCCGCGCTCGTGGGCGAGAGTCGCCAAGACCCGAGCGAAAGCGGCGCTACGGGCCCCCTCGGGCTGCCCCTCGTCTTCGATCTCGAGAAAGTCCTCGGCCGCCTCCTCCAGCCGTCCCTGCTGGACGAGCGCCAGCCCGCGCTCGAACTCCGGACCGGGCCGCCACTGGGCGGTGGCTGGGGCCCCGGCGCTGAATGCCGCCGCGGCGAGTAGGCCGGCCCACAGACGACGACGCGCGGGAAACCCTGGTTCCAGCTTCACCCGCACCGGCCTTAGGAACACCGCAACCTCTCGGCGGGAAAGCAGCGTCCGGGGCGCCGCCAGATATCTCCGGTGCGCACCTCGAGCAGGGTCGGCTGTGCCGGCGGCTCGAAGAGCTTGCCGCGGGTTTTGTAGAGAAGTGCCTGCAGCACCAGGGCGTTGGTGGTGCAGGAGATGGCCCTCTCGTGACCGCCGGAGCGCTCGAGGCGCCCCTCGAACCAGCCGCGATCGGGATCGTTCAGCGTGCACACGGACTTCAGAAGAAGATCGCTGTAGTCGGACTTGAAGAGCGCCCACATGCCGAAGGCGGCGCGGCTGGAAACCAGGGCGAGGTCGGCGCGACTCTCCCCCTGGTCCGAGATCGTGTTCCAGGGATAGCCGGCCGCGTGGATGGAGTCGAAAACGAAATACGGCGGCCCGCTCACCGGGTGGTCGGTGCGGGCGGTGAGCACCCGCTCGCGAGCCCAGCGCGCCTCCTGCACGGCGTAGAGCTTCTCGGCCAGCTCGGCCCAGGATCGATCGCTGTGCCGGGCGTCGCCGCTGCGCCGATCGCCGAGCCGGTCCCAGTTGAACTCCAGGCCCGCCAGCCAGTGGGGGTAGGAGACCACCGGCGCGTAGGTGCCGGTGGTGCGGGCGTCGCGGGCATCGCGGGGCAGATCGATGCCGTAGAGGGTCACCAGCTCGAACGGCTCCCAGCTCGAGGCCTGCGTGGTGTCGAAACTCCAGGCGCCAAAGCCCAGGGCGGCGTACTCCTCGTAGCCGAGCCGGCCTTCCTGCACCAGCTGCACGCCCTCGGCCGTTTGCGCGCCGGAGTAGAGAGAGCCGCAGCGATCGATCACGTCGCAGAAGCTCCAGCGCAGAATCGCCTTCTGGGCGTATTCGCCGTATTCCGGGTAATAGCCGGTGACCGCGGC
>JBCCLG010000426.1:0-5374 GCA_039027015.1 Acidobacteriota bacterium
CCTATTTCGAGTCGGTGCGAGGGGAGCGCACTGAGCTTTGCGCGTCGCTGCCCCTCGCCTGGAGCCCGACCTGCCACCTGATTTTCAAGACCCTCGATTTCAGGGCTTCGCAGAGGCTGACCCGGCTTCGCGCGGCCCTCGAGAGAAGCTCTCGCAGCGAGCCGGACTTCAGGATTCTCGGCCCGCAGGAGGAGTTCGCGGACGACGAGGAGCTGCTGAGTTCCCTGGTCGAGCTGTGGAGCGCGGCCTCGCTGCAAATGCATCAGCTATGCTCCGCCCGGGGAATTCGCTACTACCACTTCCTGCAGCCTAATCAATACCTGCCGGGCTCCAAAGAGCTGACCCTCGCCGAGAGGCGCGAGGCCTTCCACGAAGGCCAGCCTTGGGCCCCCCTCGTGCCGGTGGCCTACCCGAAGCTGGCGAGCGCCGGCGCGGATCTCGAGGCTCAGGGGGTGCGATTCGAGGATATGAGCATGCTCTTCAGCGACGTCTCCGAGACCCTCTACATCGATACCTGCTGCCATCTCAACTCCGACGGCACCCGCCGCCTGGCGACCGCGATCGCCGCGGCGGTAGTTCGAGATCTGGACCCGGACCGGGACGCCGACGGGCTCTCGGACTCGATAGATGGATAGATAGATAGAGAGGCCGACGCTTTCATCATGGAAGAACAGAAGACCGCTACCCGCGCGACGCTCGAGGACAGCTGGCGCGAGCGCCAGAAGAAGGTCGACTGGATGCACGCGCCGCTCATGGCCGAGTACGTAAACGAGCTGGTGACCCGCCAGCCTCTCCACGCCGGCGGGCATTGGGCGCTCTACGCGCGCGACCGCCACCTCGCGCCCCTCTCCGCCGCGCGCGGCGGGAAGGGTCTCTCGATGCTCTCTTTAGCCTGCGGCAGCGGGCACATCGAACGCTTCCTGATCGACGACTTCGGCTGGCCGGTGCGCCGCTTCGTCGGCCTGGAGTACGACGAGGCCCTGCGCAAAGCCGCCCGCGACGCCTTCGAGAGCCTCGAGTGCGAGAGCGAATTCCGCTTTTTTGACTTCAACGAGCTCGGCGACCTCAATCTCGGAAGCTTCGATCTGATCTTCACCTGCCACTCGATCCATCACTGCACGGATCTCGAGGGCATGCTCGAATTCATCAACCGCAGCATGCGGGACGATGGCCTGCTGCTCGGCATCGACTATTTCGGGCCGAGCCGATTTCAGATCGAGCCCGAGGCCCTCGAAGTGCTCGATCAGCTCTTCAGCTACCTGCCTCCGCACCTGCGCCACAATCTGGCGAGCGATCAGGTCGACGAGGTCTTTCACCGCGCGACGATCGAAGAGGTACGCAGCGCCGACCCGTCGGAATCGCCCCGCAGCTCCGATTTGCGCACCCTGCTCTTCTCGAGCTTTCCGGTTCGCGAAAAACGCCCCATGGGCGGCACCCTGCTGCGCTGGCTTCTGCAGTATCGGGCCGGAAACTTCGATCCGAGCAGCGCCAGCGATCTATGCATCGTGCAGCTTCTGCAGTTCATCGAGCGCACGCTGATCGAAAACCATCAGCTGCGCTCCGACGACCTGTTTTTCGTGCTCGAGAAGAGCGACCGGCTCTAGAGAGGCACGGGCGGGCTCAACCGCCCGCTCGCTATCGTCCGAGCGGGCGGGGCCGGGCATGATCAGCCCGGCAGCGGCGGCGGCGCCGAGGGCGCAGCGGAGGCCAGCTGCGGAACCTTGCCGGCGGGAGTCCACGCGGACATGCCGCTGGACCACACCAGGGTCTCCGGGGAGATCTGCCCTTGAGCCATGGCCGCGGCCACCTGCTCGAGCGGGTAAGGCCCCTGCTGCTGGCCGTCGACCGCCACGAAGAAGGTCGGCGAGGCGGGAAGGGGAGGCGGAGCCGCGGCGGGAGCCGGGGCCGCCGCCGGAGCCGGGGCCGTGGCCCCCGCCAGACCTCCGCTCATCGCCATCCCCAGACCGACACCGAGGATATTGCCGCCGCTGCCCTCGTTTTGGGCCATCATGGGCATCGACTGGCCCATTTGATACTGCTGATATTGCTGGAGGTTGCCGATCATATTCATGCTCGAGCGTGCGTCCAGGGCCTTCTCGACCTCCTCGGGGAAGGAGACGTTGACCAGCGTCAAGAGCGGCAGATCGAGGCCGTACTCGTCGTCGACCTTTTCCACCACCGAGGTGCGCACCTGCTCGCCGAGCTTCTGATAGCTGGCGGACATCTCGATCGCCGGAATCTCGCCGCGGCCGAGCACTTCGGCCAGGCTTTGGTTGATCAGGCCGCGCAGCAGCTCGTGGATCTCGTCGGTCTCGAAATTATCGTCGGTGCCTACCAGCTCGCGCATCAGCGCCCGCGCGTCGGTAGCGCGCAGAGTGTAGGTGCCGAAGGCGCGCAGGCGAATCGGGCCGAACTCCGGATCCCGCACGGTGATCGGGTTGGGAGTTCCCCACTTCAAATCGACGATCTGGCGGGTGTTGACGAAGTACACCTCGGATTTGAAGGGGCTCTCGAAGCCGTATTTCCAGCCCTGGAGCCTGCTCAGGACGGGCAGATTGTCGGTCGAGAGGGTATGACTGCCCGGCTCGAAGACGTCGGCGAGCTCACCGCGGTGCACAAAAACGGCCACCTGGCCGGGTCGCACGATCAGCTGGGCGCCGTTCTTGATTTCGTTGCGATAGCGGGGGAATCGCCAAACCAGCGTGTCTCGGGTGTGGTCGAGCCATTCGATAATGTCGACGAGTTCTTCACGGAGCGTGCTAAACAATCCCATTGCGGAAGCCTCCTGTTTCAACGTCTCTACGCTATCGCCACGGCGACTATTCGCGAAGCCCGATCAAGGAGAGGTCTCGAAGTTCTTCTTGAAGGTTGCCAGCACGAAGCTCCAGGCCTCCTGGAAGTACGCGTAGGTTTCGTCCCACTTCGGGCCCTCTCCAAATCCGAGGTGGGTAAGCCGCACCCGCGTCGACTCGGCCTCGCCTTCCGCGGACGCCGGCGCGAAGTCGACGACCACCCAAGTACGCTTGTGGCGGTTCTCGCCCTGGGCTACCGGCGCGTTCCAGGTGAAGCTGATCATGCGATCGGGCACGTAGCTCAGCACCTGACACTCGTTCGAGCCGATCTTGCCGTCGAAGAGCCATTCGTAGCGCCCGCCGATGGCGAGGTCGATATTGGCCCTGATTTCCGTGCGCTCGGGACCGTAGGCGGCGAGAAATCCCTCGCGACTCGAGAAGGCCGCGAACAGGCTCTGCGGCGACGCGGCGATGGTTTCGCTCACCTCCAGCGAGCGCACCCCGGGCCCGGCGGCGACGAAGAGGGAGTCATCGATAGGAGCGGTCTCGCGCTCCGCCTTTTTCCAGGTTCCGTCTAGCATCTGACCCCATTCTCCTTCCTCGCCTTGGCGCATGAAGACCCTCCATCGGGCGTTCTCGGCATCCAGCGATCGATAGCTTTCCCGAACGTTCATCTGCCCCGTGGACCACTCCCACTCCAGATGCCCGGGCTCGGTCATCCGATAGGTGACCGCGCTCTTCGATCCGTCGTTTTGGAAGCTTGTGGCCTCGAATTCCCCGGCCTGGGCGCCGGCGCCGATCAGCGCGCGGTAGCGCGTGTAGGGCTCCCCGTCGCCGTCGCGCACCCGGGTGATGACGCGCACGAAGCGTCCGTTCAGAACGGGCGTGTACTCGGACTTCGACCACAGCTTCTGGCCGTTCGCCCAAGCGGTTTCAAGCTCCCATACGCCGAGAAAGGGCTCAAGTTCTTTCAGCGAGTCGTGAAGGCCGACGACGACGCTCCCCTTCGCAGCGCCCTCAGCGGCGGCCGCGGACGGGATCCAGCAAAGCAGCAGAGCCGCCAAGCCGGCGAGCGGGGTGAGGCGGGTTCTTAGGGATCGGGTCATCGGCCTTCTCCTTTCGATGGGGCGGCCTCTCCGCTCTGCTGACCGGATGGCGGCGGCGATTCTTCGGGAGCCGACGCCGGCTGAGGCCCCGGTCCGTAATACCGCCGCAGCCAGCGGGAGAGTCCGTCGAGTCCGGGAAAGAGCGTGCGCTCCGTCACGTTGTTTTGATCCAGCTTGTCGCGCACTTCCCACTTCAGCCGAGCGGGGATGATGATTCTCTTGAAAAGCCCGGGATGGCCGCCCAGGAAGTCGCCCAGCACGAGAGTCGCTCCGGGCATGGCGGACATGATCGCGCCCTGATTGACGATCCTCGAATCGAGGGACGGGGGCTCGAAGAAGAGGACGAAGTCCCCCTCCTCCTCGCCCATCTGATCGAAGGCCTCGAGCGATGGGATCGTCTCGAGCATCTCCACCGAGAAGAGGAAGGCCTTCTCGTACTTGAGCAGGGCGCGCAGCCTGGCCGGCAGCACGCTTCGCGCCTCGGCGACGTCGACGCACCAAATCGCGCCGTCTTTGTCGTAATGATGCTCGTCGGCGGTGGCGAAGTGCACGCCCACCTGCGGCGAGACCGTCCAGTCGAGCAGGCGGGTCGGCAGGCCGTGATGCTGCGCGATGGCGATCTGCACCCAGATCTCCTTCTCAGGCAAGCGCCCGGGCTCGGCGTATTTGCGGAAGCTGCGCAGCAGCGGCTTCTCGACCTTGACGTAATCGCCCCCCAGGCGCCGAAGGCTGGTTTCAAGGCCCCAGGACTTATCCCCCACGCCGCGGTAGACGAAATTCGACCGGTAGCGCCCGTGGGACGTTTTCGGGATGGTGTAGAGAAGCTCCTGGAGGTGACTCCAGCTCTTCGCAACGACGTCGCTCGGACCGCCGACCGCGTCGCTCGTCACGACCTGGACTCGCCGGCGTCCGTAGCGAAGTCCGGATCGTCGTAGACGCGGTCGAAGAGGTGGGCATACTTCTCCTCGATCACCTTGCGCTTCATCTTCATGGTGGGCGTCAGCTCGCCGCCCTCCTGGGAGAAGTCGCGGTCGAGCAGGAAGAATTTGCGCACCCTCTCCACCCGCGCCAGCTCCCCGTTACCGCGCTGCACGGGCTCGCGGAAAAGCTGCTGAAAGTCTCGGTTCTCCACCACCCGGGCCATCGCGGCGCCCAGGGCGTCGCTGCGCGCCGACGGATTGGCCAGCAGTTCGGCCTCGAGTTCCTGAACCTCGCCGGCTTCGAGCAGACCGCGCTCGCGCCCCCAGACGAGGGTTTCGAGGGGGCTCGGCGCGATCAGGGCGCAGATAAATTTACGCCGATCTCCGTGGGCGTGCACCTGGCTGATCAGAGGCGACTGATTCTTGACCGCCCGCTCGATATTGGCCGGCGCCACGTTCTTGCCGCCGGCGGTGATGATCAGGTGCTTTTTGCGGTCGGTGATGCGCAGATAACCCTCGGAGTCGATAGTGCCGATATCGCCCCAGTGCAGCCAGC
>JBCCLG010000427.1:0-5372 GCA_039027015.1 Acidobacteriota bacterium
AAGGCGCCCATCACGTCGGCGTCGCCGGCGGAGAACATGGTGATCACCCTGCCCTCGCCCACCACCACCGAGGAATAGCCCGAGCCGAGCTCCTTCTTCCAGGCGATTTGGAGGGCGAGCTCGTCGCCCTCGATCAGGCGCACGTCGCCGCGCGCGCTGCCGTCGAAGTCCGGGCCCCGCAGGCCGGGCCAGGGCGTTGAGGCGAAGAGGGGGATCGAGCTGAGCACAAGGCCCAGGGTCAGCATGGCCAAAAGCGGCGTCCATGCCTGGCGAGCGGGCGGCGTCCACGGGGGGGTGAGTGACACGGTGCGTTCTCCTTGCGAGGAATGAAATCGCCCGCCGCGCGCTGGCGGAGCGAAGCCTGGGGTCGGCGCTACTATATGGTCTGCCTGAAAAGGGTTTGTCGTCCAACAAATTACGCGGTGGACGAGCCGCTGTTTCGAGATTTTTACCCGACTCTTGAGGCCCTCGGCGGGCCACCGCAGGCGACGCGAACGCCCCGGCGTCCGTATCCTGAGGAGAAGTTTCTCAATCCGCCTCCCGGGGCCCATTCCGGCTGACCCCGCACCCTCCCCGGCGCCGGCCCAACAAACCGCGCCGGCAGACGACCGCCGCTTCTCCTTCCGCGATGTACGAAGAGTTCTACGGCCTCCGCGAGTCGCCCTTCAACCTGACGCCCGACCCGCGCTTCATCTTCTACAGCCATCGCCATCGCGAGGCCTTCGACCACCTCTTTTACGGCATCACCCAGCGAAAGGGCTTCATCCAGCTGACCGGCGAGGTCGGCGCCGGCAAGACCACCCTCTGCCGCGCCCTGCTCGAGCGGCTGGGGGAAGAGTTTGAGACCGCCCTGGTTCTCAACCCCACCATGACGTCGATTCAGCTGCTGCGCAGCGTGCTTCAGGAGCTGGGGCTCGAGGCGCGCGGCAACGACCGCATCAAGCTCATGACCCGCCTCAACCAACACCTTCTCGAGCAGGTCGCCGAGGGGCGCGACGTGGTGCTGATCATCGACGAGGCCCAGGACCTCTCAGATACCCTTCTCGAGCAGGTTCGCCTGCTCTCGAATCTCGAAACCGACCAGCGCAAGCTGCTGCAGATCGTTCTCATGGGCCAGCCCGAGCTGCGCTCCAAGCTCGAGCAATACCGCCTGCGGCAGCTGCGCCAGCGCATCACGGTGCGCTATCACCTCGACGCGCTCACCCGTCATGAAACCGAGTTCTACCTGCAGCATCGCCTGCAGATCGCCGGCTCCAGCGGTCGCCCGACCTTCAGCCCGTGGGCCATCCGGTCGATTCATCGCTACGCTGGCGGCGTGCCCCGCCTGATCAACGCGGTCGCCGACAAGGCCCTGCTGTGCGGCTACGTCGAGAGCCGAGATCACCTGGGTTTCTGGCAGATCCGCCGCGCGATCCGCGAGCTGGAGGGAGTCGCCTCATGAGCCTGATCAACGATGCCCTGCGCAAAGCGCGCCAGGAAGCCGCCCAGCGTGAGGCCGAGGAACGCGGCGGCTCATCACCCTCCTCCTCCTCCTACAGGCCACCGCGCGCCCACCTGCCCGCCGAGTCGAAAATGGGCGTCGGCGTCCTGGTGGGCGTCGCCCTCGGGCTGCTGGTGGCGCTGGCCGCCGTGGTGCTTCTCGGCGGCGGCTGGGGCCGTCCGGCGCCGGCCCAGGACCCGCAGGCCGAGGCCGCCGCGGGCCCAGAAATCGAAAGCCCGGCGGTCGAAAGCCCGCCGGTCGAGAGCCCAGAAATCGACAGCCCGGAGGCCGCCGCGGGCCCGGGAATCGAAAGCCCGGCAGCCGCCGCGGGCCCCGAAGTCGAAAGCCCGGCGCCTGCCGCGTTCGCACCGCCCTCCGAGCCCCCAAGCGCGGCGCCTGTGCCGCCTTCGGAATCCCGGGCGGCCGATCCGGTCCGGGAGCCAACTCCAGCGTCCCGTGCGGCCGCGCCGCCAGCAGGTGCTCAGGCCGCGCCGCCATCCCCGGAACCTCGGCCCGCCGCGCCCGCGGCTTCCAATCCCGCGCCATCAGGCCCCGCGCCTTCGGGCCCCGCGCCGCCGGGCGGCGCACGGGCCGAGGAGGCGGGCGTTCGAACCATCGAGCCCCCCGGGCAGATCGGCCAAATCGAGGATTCCAACGTTTTCGTGCTCGAGGCGGACCTCGGCGACGTGACCGTCAAGCTCGACTTCATCGTTTGGGTGCCCGGCAGCCCGTTCGCGCAGATCAACGGCCAGCAGGTTGAGGAGGGTCAGATCGTCGAAGGCCTGGAGGTCGAGAAGATCGAGCGCGACCGCGTGACCCTGCGCGGCGCCGACGGCCGGCTGGTGCTGCGCGTGCGCTGAGGAATGGCTCTCAGGGATCCTGGAAGTAGAGCGCGGGCTGCAGGAAAGGCACCGCGGCCATGAGCACGGCGGGCACGTAGAGGTCCGCGCGCGACAGGCGTCCCTCGGTCAGAAGGCCCACCGCGCCGCCCTGGCGCTTCGACCCCCGGCGCGCGAAGACCCGGTCGTCGGCCTCGCCCAGCTCGAGGCCCGAGCGCACCAGGCGCGCTACCTCGGGGGGCAGCTGGAAGGCCGCCGTCCTCGCTCGGCCCTCGCGCCCCCGCGCGCGCACCACGGCCCAGGCAAAGGCCAGCAGATCGTCGGCTCCCCCGCTCTCGATGCCGCCCTCGAGGCCGACGCAGAAATCCGCCCCGGGCCTCTGCCGCTCCGCCTCGCGGGCCCGGTGACGGGCTCCCTCGAGGGTCTCGGCGTCGCTCATCGGCTGATCGGCCACGCCCGAGGCCGCCGAGATCGCCTCGATCTCGATCATCCGTTCGGGGTAGGCGAGCTCGAGCCCGCGCCGGGCGGCCTCGCTCTTGACCGGGTTGTGCGATGCGACGATCACCCGCAGGGCGGCCGCGGCGGAACCGGAACTCTCGAGGCTCTTGCTCATGCCGGGAGCGTACCCGATCGTGCAGGACGATCCCCCGGGCCCCGCCGGCTCCCTTGCCGCGCCCCGAGCTGTCGACTAGCCTGATCGGCATGAGCGGCCGCCTCGATCTCATGGACCTCGCCCGCGCCCTCGACGGGGACCGCGAGGCCCTCGAGCGCTGCCTCGGGGCCGATTCAGACGGCGCCCTGGCGCGCCGCCACCGGATCGCCGCGGCGCTGGCCCTAGAGGCCCTCGAGCGAGATCTC
The DNA here is from genome assembly GCA_039027015.1 of Acidobacteriota bacterium. Lineage (GTDB taxonomy): Bacteria > Acidobacteriota > Thermoanaerobaculia > Multivoradales > J023 > JAUIJL01. The sequence continues at coordinate 3,178 of JBCCLG010000427.1, forward strand.
GAGGGGCCTGCCCTGGACCCCTGGCGCTCGCGGCTGCGCCAGGTGAGCGCCCATCACATGATGCTCGACGAGGCCCTCGAGACCACCGGCCGCACCCTCGGCGAGGCCGGGATCCGCTGGCTGCCGATCAAAGGGCTCGATCTCGCCAGCCGTCCCGGCGTCTACCGGCGGGCCGAGCAGCGGCCGACCTCGGATATCGATCTGCTGATCGCGTCGCGCGATCTGGGCGCGGCCCGCCGGGCCCTCGAGGCTGGAGGCTGGCGGCCCCTTCAGGAGGGCCCGCGGGCCGAGCGCTACCTGCTCGAAGAGGGCTACGCCTGGCAGGCTCGGCTGCCGCGCTCGGTGCTGATCGAGGTGCACTTCAGGCTGTGGGGTTCGGTGGCCGAGGAAGCCTCCGACGCCCTGGTGGGCCGCGCCGTCGCCGACCCCGAGCTGCCCTCGGGCGGGCACCGGCTCACGGCGGCCGACGCCTTCCTGCTCGCCGCGACTCATCTGTGGCTCGATCCGCCCCCGCGGCGGCTCGGCTCTCTGCGGGATCTGACCGCCCTCGGCCGCGGCCCGGGCCGCGAGAGCCTGGCGCGCGAGGTTCTCGAGGCGAGCCGCGAGGCGGATCTCCAGCTGCCGGTGCTCGCGGCCGCCCGCGCTGCCCATCGCCTGTGGCCCGCCGACGCCTGCCGCGAGGCGGCGCAGGGGCTTGAGGGCGAGCTGCGCCGGTCCGAGCGGCGGTGGCTCGCGCGTCAGCGGGATCTCTTTTCCGCCGGCCATGGCGAGATGACCCTCGCCCGCCATCTCGCCCGCCGGCGTACCCGTCACGGCCTGGGCCGAATAGTATGGCGGCGCCTGTGGGCGCACCCCGGAATCGTGGAGGCGGCCACCGAACCGGGCGCGCCGTGGCTTCGCCGGCGGGCGGAGTTCCAGGCGCGCGCCTGGGGCTTCGGCACCGCCGACAGGCGAACCGAAGGCCCATGACCGAAGCGCAGGAGACCGACCGAGCCGTGAAGACGACGAGCGTTCCCTTTTTTAGGCCCGACCTTGAGGAGCAGGAGATCGCTGAGGTTGTCGACACCCTGCGCTCGGGGTGGCTGACCACCGGCCCGCGCACCGGCCGCTTCGAGAAGGCCTTCGCCGAGGCCGTGGGCGCCCGCCACGCCGTGGCGGTCAACTCCTGCACCGCCGGCATGCACCTCGCGACCGTCGCCCTCGGCCTGTCGCCGGGCCAGGCGGTGCTGGTGCCCACCATGACCTTCGCCGCCACCGCCGAGGTGGTGCTTTACGCCGGCGCCGTACCGATCCTCGTCGACTGCGACCCGCACACCCTGAGCCTCGACCTGGGCGCCGTGCCCGAAGCCCTCGCCGCCCTGCGCCGCGGCGACCTGCCGGCCGATCCGGACCTGCCGGTGGTCGGCCTGATGCCGGTTCACGTCGCCGGCCTGATGCTCGACTCGGGCCGCCTCGGCCAGCTCGCCGAGGAGCACGGCTGGTGGCAGATCGAGGACGCGGCCCACGCCTTTCCGTCGGCCTGGCGACCCGCAGACGACGCGCCGTGGCAGCGCTGCGGCGAGGCGACCGCCAAGATCACCTGCTTCTCCTTCTACGCCAACAAGACCCTCACCACCGGCGAGGGCGGCATGGCGGTGACCGACGACGAGGCGCTGGCCGCCGAGATCCGCTCCCTTTCTCTCCACGGTCTCTCCAAAGACGCCTGGAAGCGCTATGCCGCTGCGGCCGATCGGGGCTCCTCCTCCAGGAAGGCCTCGTGGGATTACCGCATCGTTGCCCCCGGCTATAAATACAACCTCACCGACATCGCGGCCGCCCTCGGACTGCGCCAGCTGGAGCGCGCCGAGGCCATGCGCCTCAGCCGGCTGCGCATCGCCCAGCGCTTCAGCGAGGCCTTCGCCCGCCTCGAGGAGATCGAGCTGCCGCCCGATCCGCCGAACCGCGTGCACAGCTGGCACCTCTACCAAATCAAGCTGCGCCCGGGTCGGCTCCAGATCGACCGCAACGCCTTCCTCGAGGGTCTCAGGGAGCGCGGCGTGGGCTTCTCGGTGCATTGGCGGCCGCTGCATCTCCACCCGCTCTACGAGAGACTCGGATGGCGCCCCGAGCACGCGCCGGTCGCTACCGAGGTCTGGGAGCGGGCGGTGAGCCTGCCGATTTTCCCCAGCATGCGCGAGGACGAGATCGACGCGGTG
>JBCCLG010000428.1:0-5348 GCA_039027015.1 Acidobacteriota bacterium
AGCTCCAGTAGGTCTCGTCGGTCAGGTTCCAGCCCGACACCTGCAGGTACCAGCGATCGCTGAACGCGTACCAGGCGGAGAGATCGAGGATCTCGTTGCTCGGCACGGCGAAGAGCGGGCCGAACTCGTCGGGCAGGTCGGAGGCGTCCTTCGAGTCGTTGGCGGTACCGATCAGCTCGGCGCCCCACTTGCCGCTGTCGGCGGCGTAGCGCACGCCGAGCACGAGCTGCGGCGGAGCGATCGACTCGAGAGGCTGGCCGCTCTCGCGGTTCTCGCCTTCGGTGTAGGTGTAGGCGGCGCGGGCCAGCCAGTTGCGGCTGAGGCGCGCCTCGCCAGAGAACTCGACGCCGGAGATCTCAACGTCGGTGACGTTCCGCGGCTGGAACTCGAGCAGGCCGACGATCGGGTTGAAGCCCAGGCCGACGATCTCGATGAAGTCGTCGTAGGTGTTCTCGTAGACGGCGACGCTGAAGCTGCCCTTGCGGAAGTTGCCGCGCAGGCCGACCTCGAGGTTGTCGCTGGTCTCGGCGTCGAGATCCGGGCTAGCGAGCGTGCGGTAGCCGCCGCCCAGGTTGGTGAAGCCGTTGTTGACCGAGCTCATCGGCGGCGCGCGGAAGCCGGCGGCATACTGGGCGAAGAGCGAGAACTCGTCGGTCAGCGAAAGAAGCAGGCCGAGCTTGGGCGAAACGGACTCCTCGGTCAGGCCGACCGGCGGCGGCGAGCCCGGGTTGCCTTCGAGGAAAATGGTGTCGTTCTCGTTGGCGTCGAGGTCGTAGCTGTCGAAGCGCACGCCGGGCACCAGGCTCAGGCGGCCGTCGAAAAGCTCGATCTCGGCCTGCACGAAGGCGCCGAATTCCTGGACGTCGCTCTCCGGGAAGTACTTGGTGGGGAAAGCGAGGAAGGTCGGAACCGGCTCGCCGGTAGCCTGCACGAACTCAGTGCGGTTGCGCAGCTGGTCGAAGCTGTCCTCCTGGAAGGCGATGCCGTAGGTCAGAAGACCGACGTTGCCGATCGACTTACGCAGCTCGACTTCGAGGCCGACCGTGTCCTGATCAAAGGCCACCAGGCCCTCGCGCAGGGACTGGCCCTGGCGCGGCACGCGAATCTCGGTCACCACCTGGTCGGTCTCGGTCTGCTGGAACCAGGTGCGGCCCGAAATGTTCTCGGCAAAGGCGGAGTCGAAGGTGCGGTTGAGGGCCAGGCTGACGCGCAGACGCTCCTGGGTGTCGACGCCGTCGACGTCGATCGTCGCCGTGCCGAAGGAGACTCGGCGCGAGCTGAGAACCTCGGTTTCGGCCTCGCCGTCGAAGTATTCCACCGCGCCCAGCCACTCGGTCTGGTCGTTCGGGGTCAGCGAGAGCTGGATCAGGGCGTTGTCCGACACGCGATCGATGGGGTTGGGCGCCGTGCGGGTCGAGTTCAGGGATTCGTTGGTGCCCTGGTTCTCGGTCTCGGAGCCGTCGCGGCGGGTGTACTGGATCGAGCCCTGCACGCGGTCGCCGCCAAAGGCCGCGATGCCGGAGAGCGAGGACTGGGCGCTGCGGTCGTCGTAGCCGCCGCGCACCGAGAAGAAGCTCGGCTCGCCGTTGAGGTAGCTGTTGGGGCGACGCGTGGTGAGGGAGACCACGCCGCCCAGGGCGTCGCTACCGTAGAGAGCGGAACCGGCGCTGCGCACCACCTCGACGCTCTCGATGTTCTCGACGTCGACCGAGAACTGGAAGACCGAGAACGGGCCGAAGTCGAACTGCTCGGCGGTGGGGATGCCGTCGACTTCGGTCAGCACTCGGTTGCCGCCGATGCCGCGGATGTTGAAGCCGTTGAGGCCGAGGCGGGTCGGGTCGCCGTCGACGTAGACGCCCGGCAGATAGCGCACCAGGTCCTCGCGATCGACGTAGCCGCGCTCTTCGATCTCGTCGCTGGTGATGACGTCGACCACGCCGGGGGTGTCGCCGACCGCGCGCTCGGTGCGGGTCGCGGTGACGGTGACTTCGTCGAGGAAGGTCTCGACCGTTTCGCCGCTGTCGTCGTCGGCCGCAGCCTCTTCGGCGGCGAAGGCCGCCGGGGCAAACGGCAGAAGGAGGAGGAGAAGGGCCAGGCCGGCGCGCCACGGAAGGGCGCTGCCGCGAGGCGAGGAACTTGAGGAGACAGACATGTACACGCTCCAGTGAAGCAAGTGCCGACCGCAGCCGGCATTGTCGGGTTCACGTACAGCAGAGGCCCGCCTGGGAGTGGGTTGGACGGGCCGCTGCGCGTTTAGGCGTTTATGTGAGAACGAATCGAGAAAAAACCAGCGGGCAAGGTAGCGCCGACATGCTTGAGCCAAGGGGCGCTACTGAGATCCGGTCTCACCTAGCTTTTACCACATACTGGACCGATCTTGTCTCGTTTGTCAACGACATCGGGGATGAATCGATTCAAGTCTGAGTAGGGTTCCACCGAGTAGTCGTCGCGGTCGCCGAATCAGATGTCCAGGCCGCCAGCGTCTCGACTCCCCGCCGCCGCCAGATGCTCGGCGAGAAGGGGGCTCAAGCGGGAGCCCATCTCCTCGGCGAGATAGTGGCCGACCCCCGGAATCCGCTCGACCCGGGCGGCCGGGAAAGCGCCTGTCCAGCGCTCGAGGGCGGCCTTTCTAAACACCGGGTCATCCAGCGCCCAGAAGATCGACACAGGCAGATCCGCGAGCACCCCGCGTCGCCGCCAAAGGCTCGAAAGCCACTCGCTGGCGCCGACGACCTGACGCGGAAATTCGGCCACTGCGGCCCGCTCGGAGGCCGCGCCGAAGGGGCGGCGATATTGACTCAAAACCCGGTCGTAAAGACTCTTATTGGCGAATGACCGCGGCATGAGGCGACGCTCGAAAAGGCCGAGGCGCCGGATCATTTGCTGCACCGGCCAGCTGCCCATGCCGGCGCTGAAGCGGCGCGCCTCGCTGCTCTCCTCGAGCGACCACATCCAGGTGTTGAGGATCGCCAGGCTGCGCACGCGGCCTGGGTGCTCGAGGGCCCACGACAGGCCGATCGGGCCTCCCCAATCGTGCACCACGAGGTGCACGGGCTCGGACTCCACGGCGTCCATAAAGCGCGCGAAACGCTCCGCGTGAGCCTGCGGCGTGTAGGCCGCGGAAGCCGGCTTTTCCGACAGCCCGAAGCCGAGATGATCGAGCGCCAGGCATCGGTAACGATCTCGTAAATCCAGGATCTGACGCCGAAACATGAATGACCAGGACGGGTTTCCATGCACGAAGACCGCAGCCTCGCCCGCGCCTTCGTCGAGATAGCTGAGGCGAGAACCCCGATGGACGAAGGCCCGAGGCTCGAACGGGTACTCTTCGCGGTCGACCCAGGGCGGAAGTGGAACGCGCTTCATCATCGCCCCAGCTTACCGAAATCCAGGCTCGAGCCCGCCGCCGAATGTTCAAGGAAGAAGGCCCCATCCGGTCGCGCCGTCGACGCTTTGCCCCGCCGAAAAGCCGACCCTTTCTCCCCCCTGAGACCCATGAAAGATCTGAGTTCCCCCCGCATCGATATCCGCGGCCTGACCAAGCGGCTGCGCTCCGGCCAGCGCCTTCTGACCATCCTGGACGACGTCACGCTGGCCATACCGGCCGGCCAGTTCGTCGCCATTCTCGGCCCCTCGGGCAGCGGGAAATCGACCCTGCTCTCCCTGATGGCCGGTCTCGATCTGCCGACGGAGGGGTCGATTCGCCTGGACGGTCAGGCCCTCGAGACCCTCTCGGAGGACGAGCTCGCCCTTCTGCGGCGCGACAAGGTCGGCTTTGTCTTCCAGTCTTTCCAGCTTCTGACCCACCAAACCGCCCGCGAGAACGTGCTTCTTCCCCTGGAGCTGGGAGGCCACCCCTCACCGCCCGAGCGCGCCGACGAGCTGCTCGAGCTGGTGGGCCTGGGCGAGCGCGGCCACCACTACCCCGTTCAGCTCTCGGGCGGCGAGCAGCAGCGCGTGGCCCTGGCCCGCGCCTTCGCGACCCAGCCGCCCATCCTCTTCGCCGACGAGCCGACGGGCAATCTCGACGGCTCCACCGGCGCCCAGGTGCTCGAGCTGCTGGAGAAGCTGCACGCCGAGCAGCGCACCACCCTGGTGCTGGTGACCCACGACCCCGCCGTCGCCGCCCGCGCCGACCGCGAGGTCTACCTGCGCGACGGCCGGGTGGAGCGCGACCTCGTGCGCGCCGGCCGCGACTCGGAGCCCGCTCTTCGGCCTCTGGCCGCCGTGACCGCGGAGGCGTCGTGACCGCCGGCGGCTGGCGCGCCTTTCTCAGCCAGCTGCGCCGCGAGTCGAGGGGCAGCGGCACCCGCCTGATTTTCTTCGTCCTCTGCCTGGCGGTGGGCGTTGCGGCGGTGGTGGGCGTCTCGACTTTCTCAGCGGGCCTCGACTCGGGCATCCGCCGAGAGGCCCGCTCCCTGCTCGCCGCCGATCTGGCGATCCGCAGCCGCAAGCCCATTGAAGACACCTTTCATCAGGCGGTCGACGCGCTGCCCGGCAGCGCCCGGGCGAGCCTCTTAGAGACCCTCACCGTGGTCGCCGTGGAGCTCGACGCCCCGGCAGAGGGCGAAGATTCTCCGGAGGTGGGCGAAAGCCTCCTGACCGAGATGAAGGCGGCGTCGAGCGGCTACCCCTTTTACGGCGATCTGGTGCTCGACCCTCCGCGCCCGCTGGACGAGCTGCTGACCGCGGAGACCGCCATCGTCGCCCCGGAGCTTCTCGATCGGCTCAAGCTCGAGATCGGTGACCGGCTGCGGGTGGGGGGCGAGTCCTTCACCATCGCCGGCACGGTGCTCAAGGAGCCCGACCGCGTGGGCGGCGCCTTCAGCCTCGGGCCGCGGCTTTTTCTCTCCCTCGAGGGGGTCGAGCGCGCCAGGCTGCGGCAGTTCGGCAGCCGCATCGTCTACCGCACGCTCATCCGGCTGCCGCCCATGGACGACGCCGAGCTGAGCCGGATCGCCGAAGAGTTGGGAACCGCCCTCGACGACCCCGACTCCTACCAGATCGAGACCTACCGCCAGGCCCAGCCGGCCCTGCGCGAAGGCCTCGACCGCATGGAGGCCTACGTCGGCCTAGCGGCCCTTCTCTCGCTGATCGTCGGCGGCGTGGGCGTGGCGCAAACCGTGCGCGCGTGGCTGGCCGGCCGGCTCGACGCCATCGCCATCTACCGCTGCCTGGGCTATCGGCCGCGGGAGGTGGCGGCGCTCTATTTGGCCCAGGCGGCCCTTCTGGCCTTCGGGGCCAGCGTGCTGGGCGTGGTGCTCGGCGTCGCCCTGGTCGCGGTGCCGCGGGCCAGCCTGGCGGGTGTGCTGCCCGTGGAGCATTTAAACCCCATCCAGCCGCTGGCC
>JBCCLG010000429.1:0-5345 GCA_039027015.1 Acidobacteriota bacterium
ACCGAGGCCTATCAATCCTCCGTGCGGGCCACCGAGCTGGGGCCCGCCTTCTCCCCGGCCTGGACCAACGCTTCTCTGCTCGAGCTGCGTGCCGGCGCTCTCGGGCGCGCCGCCCGCAGCATCGAGCGCGCCGAGAAGCTGGGCGACCGCTCGGTGACCCTGCAGAGCGCCCGGGCCTTCCTCGAGATTCAGCGCGGGCGCACCCTCATGGGGAAAGACATCCTGCGCGGAGCCCTCGAGAGGGACCGCGAGCTGGTGAACCGCCTGATGGAAGAAAACCGGCGGCGCCTGGAAATAGGCCGGAAGGAGCCCGTGGGCGGGCCCTAGCTGGGCCTCGAGATCTCGAGGGCCCGGGATCACGCCTCTACTGCTTGTTGATGCCCTTGTCGTAGGGCAGGAAGTCCACCTCAAAGTCGCGCGGAATCTGCTCGGACTCGGAGCGGAATCTGTTGACGTAGTCGACGAGCGTCGGCTTCCGGGCGCCGCCGTTCTTTTTCTCGAAGTCGAGGAAGTCTTTGGAAAACCAGTCGAAGATCTTGCTCAGCCTGACGGTGCGGGCGGCGGCGTCGACCTCGATATGGCGCGGATCGTGGACCCACTCGGTCATGGCGGCGTCGAGCCGCGCGTCGAGGGTGGCGGGCAGAAAGGCCTCCTGCGGCAGGCGCGGGCAGCCGATTGAGGCGCAGTTCAGGGCCGCGTGCACCCGCGGATCCTCGAAGCGCTCGAGAATCAGCTTCTCCTCGTATTTCTTGAGGTTGGTGCGGTCGCCGTCGATGATGACCTTCATGCGCACGAAGAAATTGAGGCCCGAGATCAGCCCGCTCCACACGCTTTTCTCCTCGGGTCCGCGGCTCAGGACGCCGGCGAAAACCTGGGCGTTGTAGGCGTTGATCGCGTAGGCCAGCCGATCGTTTTCGGTCGGGAAAAGCTGCGGCGTCGAGCCGGGGCCGCGGTTTTCGATCGAGCTCACGTAGCGATCGAAAACCGCGCGGTCACGGGCCAGTCCGCGGTAGTCAACCCGGCCCTCGGCGTCGACAAATTTCTGCAGCACGGCGGTCCAGTCGTCGTGGGAGAACGAGTCGCCGCCAGGCCCCGCCGGGGCGGCGCTCGCCGAATCGGCCACGGCCGCAAAGAGCGCGAGCCCGCCGATGCAGGAGGCGAAGAGGAAGAGAGAGGGTGAGGCTGAAAGGTGCATGGCTGAAGAGGGGCAAGAGGTCAGCGATGAAGGCTCTTGAGGTGAGGCGCAGGCCGGGCCCGAAGCGGCGACCGGTCACCACCCATCTACGACCGGGAGCCGACGACGGATGCTCCCTCCCGAGGGTGGGATAGGCTGTCGGGGTCTTTGCGATTCCATGACGCGGTGGTCTGGCGCTCACCTGCGACAGCTTCTTCTCCTTTATCTATGCGAAAACTGATTGACGCCGTCCTCGAGCCGATCCCCGAGGAAAACCGCCGGATTCTGGCCGAACGCCGGGATGAGCTGCCTCCGGAGCTGCGCGTTCCGTGGCAGGCCGTGGGCCTGCACATGCCGCACTGCGGATTCGTCATGGGGCCGAGCTACTGCTCCTTCACCTGCACCCACTGCTACCTGCCCAAGAACGCCAACCGGGCGCCCCTGCCCTCCCTCGAGGAGATGAAGGAGCAGATCGACGCCAACCGGCGCCTGCTGGGCCACGCCGGCAACCTCCAGATCACCGGCGGCGACGTGATCGACGCCTACGTGCGGGCCGGCAAATCCGACCAGCTAATCGAGGTCCTGCGCTACGCCACCGAGCGCGGCCTGGTGCCCATGCTGATGACCCACGGGCAAAAATTGCTCGAGGATCCCGGCCTGCTCGATCGCCTGGTGACCCAGGGCAGGATGCGCAAGCTGGCCGTTCATATCGACATCACCCAGGCCGGCCGGCCGGGATACCCGCGCCGCGAGCTGCACCACGAGCGCGAGCTGCACCCTCTGCGCCAGGAATTCGTCGATCTGATTCTCGACAGCCAGAAGCGCACCGGCATCCGCTTCACCGCGGCGCATACCGTGACCGTCACCGAGGCCAACCTCGACTCCTTCGGCGACATCATCACCTGGCTTTTGGCCGACCGGCGCCGCCTGAAGGCGTTCAGCATGCTGAGCCTGCAGCCCGAGGCCGCGGTGGGCCGAACCCGCTTCTCCGCGGCGCCGGCGACCCCGGAGGCCACGTGGGAGGAGGTGACCCGCGCCCTCGGCCAAGGCGGCCTGGCGGAAGACAACCTCTGGTTCGGTCACCCGAGCTGCAGCCGCATGACCACGCTCCTCGCCCTCTTCCCGGAAGGCCGGCTTCTCGACACGCTGCCCGGCGACGCCGAAAGCAAGCGGCTGCGCGCCAGGCTCGCCGCCGTTTTCGGCGGCGCCGGCGCCCGCGGCGCCGCGCGCGGCGAGGCTCTTCTGCGCCGAGTTTCTCTCGTGGCCCGCCACCCGGGCTGCGTTTTAGACCTTTGGCGCTACGGCCGCCACCTGGCGGCGCGCGAGAAGGTCTCGCGGGCCGCGCTGCTGTGGGCCCTGATGCGCAGGCGCGTGGGCGCTCTCAACATCGTGCAGCACAATTTCATGTCGTCCGAGGAGATCCGCCGCGGCGGTCCGGAGGTTGAAAGGCGACTCGCGGCCTGCTCCTTTCGCGGCGCCACCCGAACCGAGAGCGGCTGGCAGGCCATGCCCATGTGCTCGATGAACACCGACACCCGCGAGCGCCTCTACAGCATCGCGATCTCCCAGCGCGCCAAGTGAGTCCCCGTTTCTGAGGGCCTTCGCCTGACAGAATTCTTGTCATATATCAAAGAATCGTTTGCTTTCAGGAGAAACGGACCCTAAGCTCAAGGCTCCTGCACAACTCATTGGATGCACGCGGCCCAGACCCCAAGGTCTGGCAGACGCGCGGGGCCGCTTCACGAACGGCCCGGCCGCCGGCGCACGAGCCCGCTGCCCCCTCTTGAGGGCTCCCTCCGGCCGCCCGCGCGGCCCAGGCGGGCCCCCCTGGCAGGCCCCTACCGGCCGCGGCCGCCCGTTCTTGACAGGACTCTATGGCTCCACGAAGACCCCAGGCCTTCTACCTCCTAGCGTCCGGGATCTTCGCGCTCTTGATCCTGAGCCTGCAGCTCGTGCGCGTGCAGGAGGGCCTCGGCCCCGAGGCGGGGATCGCCCTCGAGGAGGGTCAGAGGGTCGAGGCCACCGGGCCGAGCGCTTGGAATCTCATCAGCCACGGGGCGGTGGCGCTTCTTTCCCTGGCCCTCGCCCTTCTCGCCCTGCTGCAGCGCAGCAGCGATCTGCGCGCCAGGCTGATCGCCGCGTTCTCGTTTCTGATCGCGGTGGAGCTGTCGCTACCCGAGGGCCCCGGTCTCGATCCGCGCACCGCGGTTCTTACGGAGTCGCTCTTCTGGCTGATCTCCGGCGCGCAGATCGCGGTGGAGCTTCATCTCGTCTCGGTGGTGCCGGAGGCCAGGGCCTGGCTGAGCAAAAGGTGGACGCTGCCGGCCCTCTACGCCAGCTCCCTGGGGCTTGGCGGCCTGGCCTGGTCGACCTACATGGTCGAGGAGGTTCGAGGCCGGGGCGACTTCTTCCCCTGGTCCTACGACCACGTGCTCGCGACCTTCAACAACGCCGTGCTGCCGCTGTGGGCCCTCTCGGTGCTCGCCCTGCTCGGCGCCCCCGCCCTGCGCCACGCCGATGCCAAAGCGCGGAACCAGGCGGCGCTCATCTTCTTCGGCGTGCTGCCGTGGTGCCTCTACGCCCTCGCGGGCTTCGCCTGGAGCGTGACGGGCTCGGAGCTGCCCGCCTGGAACAACAGCGTCTTCCCGCTGCTGGTGGTTTTCTTTCCCCTGGCGGTCTTCGTCGCCATCTACCGCTACCACCTCTTCGACCTCGAGCTGGTGGTCCGGCGCTCCTTTCTCTACACCCTGCTGACCTCGCTCGTGGTGCTCTTCTCCTACGCGGCGCTCGGCGTGGTGGGCATGGTTTTCTCCAAGGTGATCGACGACGCGGAGCGCACCTCCCTGTGGGTGACCTCCGCGGCCATGTTCTTTGTCGGCCTGGGCTTTGGCACCCTGCGCCGCTTCCTGCAGCGCTCGATCGACGGCTTTCTTTTTCCCGCCCGCCAGCGGATGCACGGCCGCCTGGTGGCGCTGGCCAGCGAGCTGCCGGCCCAGGGCACGGTGACCAATATGGGGGAGCATCTGCTCGGTCACCTCGAGGAGATCTTCTCCATTCGGGCCTCGACCCTGCTGCTCGCGGACCCCCAAAGCGGTCTTTTCTTCTCCGTCGCCTCGAGCCACCAAGCCCGCCGCCGGGGCTCGGAGCCGGCGCACGCCGGAGAAAGCGCCGACCCGTTCTCGCTCTCTTTTCTTCTGACGCCCGACGATCCCGCCCTGGAGCGTCTGCGCGCGGGCGGTCGGCCGCTAGCGGCGGACAAGCTGCAGGTGAGCAGCCCCAACCTCTCCCAGCGCCTCCAGGCCATGGACGCCCGCCTGGTGGTGCCGCTGCTGCACCAGGAGGCGCTGATCGGCGTTTTGATCCTCGGCCGGCGGTCCGGCCGCCGGCTTTATCGCCGGGAAGAGATCGAGATGCTGAGCCTCTTCGCGCCCCAAATCGCCACGGCCTTCGAGAACATCCGCCTCTTTGAGTCCGCGACCTACGAGAGCCTGACCGGCCTGCTGCGCCGCGAGGTGATCCTCGAGCTGCTGGATAAGGAGATCGACCGCGCGCGCCGGCACGGGCGCCCGCTGGTCGTGGGCCTGGCGGATCTCGACTTCTTCAAGTCGGTCAACGACCGCTTCGGCCATCTGGCGGGCGACGCGGTGCTCAAGCGGGTCGCCGAGGAGCTGGCCCAGGGTCTGCGCAGCGCCGACGCGGTCGGCCGCTACGGCGGCGAGGAGTTCCTCCTGGTCTTCCCGGAGACCCACCTCGAGGGCGGGGCGGCGGTGGCCGAAAAGCTTCGCCGGAGCGTCGAGAGCCTCCATCTGGTGCTTCACGACGGCGCCTCGGTGGCTCCGCGCATCTCGATCGGCGTAGCCGAGCTCTCGGCCCTCGACGCGCCGCGCGCCGAGGTGCGCCGCCGCCTGCTGGTGGCCGCCGACCGCGCCCTCTACCGCGCCAAGGAGCGCGGCCGCAACCGCGTGGAGGTGCTGACCAGCGAGGAATTTCAGACCGCAACCCTCGAACCCCTTTCTTAACTTCTGTTCTCGCGACGTAACAATGGCCGGGTCTCTCCGTAGTTTGGGTGGACGACGCAACACCCCGCCTCGAATGGAGAGACGCCATGACCCGAGCCGCCAAAAAGAAAGTTTCCCTCCTCGCCGCCTTGAGCAGCGGCCTCGTGCTCCTC